>DATAOI010000063.1 GCA_036265815.1 Gemmatimonadales bacterium | reverse complement strand
GGGCACAAGAGGGTCTTCCTGACCAACTCCGGAACCGAGGCGGTCGAAGGTGCCATGAAGCTCGCCCGGTACGCGACCGGGCGGCCGTTCATCATCAGCTTCTTCGGCGGCTTCCACGGCCGCACGTATGGCGCGGTCAGCCTGACAGCTTCGAAAGCCAAGTATCACAAGGGATTTGCGCCGTTGCTCCCTGGCGTTCTGCATGCCCCCTATGCATTCAGTCAGCGCGATCCTGGGACGGGCAAGCGCATCCATGACGAGGAAGCGACGTTCGACTATCTCGAGAACACGCTGTTCCGCTACGAGGTGCCGCCGACTGAGGTCGCGGCCATCTTCCTGGAGCCAGTGCAGGGAGAGGGCGGCTACATCGTGCCGCCGCCGTCCTGGATCCAGCGGCTGCGCGCGCTGTGCGACACGTACGGGATCCTGCTCGCCGCCGACGAGGTGCAGTCCGGGATGGGGCGCACGGGAAAGATGTGGGCGATCGAGCACGCCGACGTCGAGCCGGACATCCTGATCAGCGCCAAGGGCATTGCGTCGGGCCTGCCGCTTGGAGCCTTCGCCGCTAAGGCAGAGCTGATGGAGCGTTGGAGTGCCGGCGCCCACGGCTCGACGTACGGCGGGAGTCCCGTGCCTTGTGCGGCCGGGCTGGCCACCCTCGAGACGATCGCTGTCGAGAATCTCACCGACAACGCCAGGAAGGTCGGGGAGGAGCTGCTCTCGGGCCTGGGTGAGCTGCCCGCTCAGTTCCCTCGTATCGTCACGGACGTACGCGGGGTCGGGCTAATGATCGGCGTCGAATTCCGGACTGGCGAGCAGGCCGAGGCTGTGCAGGAGCAGGCCTTCAAACACGGACTCCTGGTTCTGGAGTGCGGTGAGAGCACCATCCGGATGTCTCCACCGTTGGTGGTTACCCTCGAGCAGGCCCATACGGCGCTGCGGATCTTCGGCGAGTCGGTGGCAGCGGTCGCGGAGTGAACCGGCACGTCTTCTCCCGCGGTGGCGAGGGTCTACCGGTCGCGGCCCGAGGAAGTGGCGCGGAGATCTTCGATACCGACGGTCGGCGTTATCTGGACGGCGCTGGTGGCGCGATCGTAGTCGGTGTCGGTCACGGCGTGGATTCGGTTTCGGATGCGATCGCTAAGCAAGCCCGCCAGCTCGCGTACGTCCACGGGACCATGTTCACCACCGAAGTTCTGGAGGCCTATGCCGAAGAGCTTGCGCCGTTGCTGCCCCTGGAATCGCCCTGGATCTATCCGGTATCCGGAGGCGGCGAGGCTGTCGAGACAGCGCTGAAGATGGCTCGGGCCTACCACCTGGCCCGAGGCGAGGACCGATATCTAGTTATCGGTCGCGAAGGCGCGTACCACGGCAACACCCGCGGCGCCCTCGATGTGTCTGGCCGGGACGGGCTTCGCGAGCCCTATTTGCCCTGGCTCGGGCCGGCACTTCATACGACGGCACCGTATGAGTACCGCTGTCCGTTCCCTGACACTCATCCGGAGGGGTGCGGCGAGCGGCATGCCCAAGTCCTTGATCAACTCATTGTCGAACACGGTGCCGGGCGGGTGGCGGCATTCATCGCTGAGCCGGTCGCTGGGGCGGGGCTGGGGGCCTGCGTGCCTCCAGCGGACTATTGGCCGGCTGTCGAACAGGTGTGCCGCGCCCACGGGGTGTTGCTCATCGCCGATGAGATCATGACCGGCTTCGGGCGTACCGGTGCCTGGTTCGCCTCCGAGCACTGGGATCTTCGACCCGATCTAATGGTGTTGGCCAAGGGCGTTGCCTCGGGCTACTGGCCGCTGGGTTTGGCCGTCGCAAGCGACGAGGTCCACCAGACGATCATGACCGGCGGTGGCTTTACGCACGGGTTCACCTACTCCCACCACGTCGTGGGGGCGGCCGCGGGCCGCGCTGTGCTGGCAGTCTTGAAGCAACTCGACCTGGTTGAGACGGCAAGGGACAGAGGCGCCCAGCTCGACGCGGCCCTGCGCAGTGAGCTCGGGAACCATCCAGCGGTCGGCGACATCCGTGGCCTGGGGCTACTGCGAGCGATCGAGCTGGTGTCCAACCGACAGACTCGGGTCTCGTTCGCCCGCTCTGACCGCGTGGTCGAGCGCGTCGTCACTGCAGGCATGGCGCGCGGGGTCCTGGTCTACTCCTCGACCGGATGCGCCGACGGGCGTGATGGAGACCTTGTGCTCCTCGGACCGCCTCTGATCATCACCGAGTCCGAGACTGACGAACTCGCGAGCTTGACGGCGGCAGCCATCAAAGACGTCCTCGGCTGATGCAATGGACACGCCCTGTCTATGAGGGGCTCGGCTGTAATGAAATCAATTTCTTTCTCGCACGCTTATGCCAAACCCGATACAACTCCAAAGATCAGAAAAGCAAAGTACACACTTTGAGCAGAGTGGACGATAATGCCCATCCAGGTGCTACGGAAGCGCCAGCTTGGAAATGCGTACAGGAAGACACCACTAATGACCGAGCCCGGGATACCCCAGGGCTGGTGGAGGTGATAAAAGCCAAAGAGCACGCCGTTCGCTACCCAGCTCCACCGGCCAAATACGCCCTCCATCCTTGGCAGCAATACACCCCGAAAGAGAAACTCCTCTCCCAGAATCGTATTGAAGATAGCGTTCACCACAAACAGGGCAAAGAACCACCAGGCGCCCACCAGCCGGTCGAGAATTTCCTTCGAGTCGAGAATCGCACCCAGGCTATATCCCGGAGGCTCGGCGAAAAAAGGAAAGAGGGAGACCCACAGGCCATCGACGTAAGATGTCAGGGCAAGTTCCCACACGGCAATCCCGATCAGAAACGGGATCACCCACAGCCATAACTTGCGGCGAGTTTCACCGGTTTTCGGGTCGCGCGGTGTGTTGAGCCGCAATCTGCGCTTGACCGTCGCCCAGCGGAGGTCCCCCTCTTCCCGGCGGACGATGATCATGGAAAGAATGAACAACCAGATCAAACCGATCAAGAGCAGCACGAATCGGGTGACGCCCGCTCCCAGCGGATCCGAATTGAAATCAGGTGATATTGCGGGGAAAATGAGCCAGCTTAGGATAGCCATGGGCACGGCCGCCAGGGCCCAGATGCCCAGGATTCTGCCAAGCGAATACTGTTGCCCCCTCTCAGACGCGGCGTTGGCACGGGCGGTCGTTTCCAACTTTTCCTCCTGCATGTAGATAACTCGGATGCCTATGGAGACCAAATTGGCGAGTATTGCGCCGGAGGCATTCCTAAAGTCTTTCCCTGCATCTTGGAACAACATGAGAAGCTGACTCACAGTGGAGGAAGAGCTCGTAGCCGACGCTCGACTCGAATCGCCGCCGAAGCTCCTTTTGATCACCCGACCACGGTGAAGGTCCAATCGGCGTGCGCGGTACCTGTCGAGGCCGCCCACGTCACGGGGCCACTATCGCGTCACTATAGAGTCCGCTTCGGGTGCGCTGATAGGGAGGGATGAGGTGGAGGTTGCGGTACTCGGCGCGGGCAACGGTGGTTGTGCGGTGGCCGTCGATTGGGCGCAGCACGGGCACAATGTGCGGCTCTTCGCGACGGTGGAGTATCCGGGCGAGGTGCCGGCGATTGCCGAGCGAGGCGAGATCGTCAGCACCGGTGAAGTCTCAGGCGTGGCGCCGATCTCCTACGCCGGACATGACGCGGAACGCACCGTCTCTGGCGCCGATCTGATCATGGTGGTCGGGCCCGCCTACGCCACTGAAGCCTTGGCCCGGGCCGCCGCCCCGCACCTTACTCCCGAGCAGACAATCGTGGTTTGTCCGACTTCCTGCCTGGGCAGCTTCGCCTTCCGGCGTGCGGCTGGGCTTTCACGCGATGACGATCGCTACCTGGTCGGGGAGACAAGCACCCTTCCGTACGCGGTGCGCATGAGCGGACCGGCGACAATCCACGTTTTCGTGAAACTGCGAGCCGGGTTGTGGGTGGCGGCGACGCCGCGGCGCGGGACCGACCGGCTCCGTACCATGCTCGGCGAGGTATATCCCGGCATCGGTACGGCGGGCAGTGTGTTGGCCACCACGCTTCAGAACGGGAATCCTGTAATCCATCCCGCGGTCACCATTTGCAACGCCGCGTTGATCGAGCGTACGGGCGGTGAGTTCAACTTCTACGAAGATGGCGTAACCCCGGCCGTTGGCCGGCTGATGCAGGCCGTCGATTCCGAGCGCATCGCGATCGCGGCTGCTCTGGGGCAGACGATTGCGTCGGACCCAGCCATTGGGGTGATGCAGGGTTACATGATCGAAGATAATTACGACACCGGATACTCCACGGCACCTGGCTTCCGCGGCATCCGGGCCCAAAGCCAACTCGACAATCGCTACCTCACCGAGGACGTCGGCTACAGCATGGTCTTGTTCGCA
>DATAOI010000062.1 GCA_036265815.1 Gemmatimonadales bacterium | reverse complement strand
GGCGTCGAGTTCAACAACCCGGACGGCACGCCCGTCATGGCCGCGCTCGGCGGAAAGGTGGTCTACGCGGGTCCGGCGGAGGAGGGGGCGCTCACCGTCAGCATCAGGCACGACACGACGGTGAAGGCCGGGGGAAAGCGGTACCGGATCTATTCCACCTATTACCACAACAGCTCTCTGCTAGTGAAGGTGGGTCAGCGGGTGCAGACCGGGCGGGTGATCTCGCGGGTGGGGAACACCGGCCGCGCCACCAACGATCATCTGCATTTCGAGATGGCCGCCTCACCCACCGATTCGATCGGCGCGATCGTCGACTCGTTGCAGCGCTTTCCCCCCTACACCACCAACCCGGAGCTCTGGCTGGAACCGCTTCCGGGTACCGGGATCGTCGCCGGCCAGGTCTTCGACGGATCCGGGGCGCCGGTGCCGCAGGCCCGGATCTACGGTATCCTGAAGCGGGACCCCGCCGAGACGCCGTTCTCCTACGCCGAGACCTACGGCGACAAGGCCCACTCCCATCCACTCTATGGCGAGCACTTCGCGGTGAGCGACGTGCCGGCGGGTACCTACGTGATCGGGACGACCATCGAGGGGAAGAAGGTGTTCCGCGAGATCACCGTCGAACCCGGTCTCCTTACCTGGGTGGTGTTCAAGCCCTGATGTTCATCGAGCTCACCGATCACCTCCGCTGCCCGGCCGACCACGACGAGCAATTCCTGGTGCTCCTGCCTCACCGCATGGAAGACAGGTCGGTGCGCGAAGGTCAGCTCGGCTGCCCGGTCTGTCACCGCACGTTCGATCTGGTGGACGGCGTGCTGGACGTGGGCGGTGCTCCCGCGGTCGAGGACCGTCCCAGCGCGCTCGACGGCGACTCTCTGACCGCTTTAGTGGGACTCGGCGGCCCCGGCGGCTACCTGGTCCTGGTGGGACCGCCCGCCGCCAACTGGCAAGACGTGGCGCGGCTCAACCCGGGCGTCGGCCTCGTCGCCGTGAATCCACCTGCTGGGGTGACGGATCACGGCACGCTGAGCGTCCTGCGGGGCGGTCGGCTGCCGCTCAAGTCACATTCGATGCGGGGCGTCGTGCTGGGGACGCCGTTCGCCACCGACCCGGCCTGGGTCGGCGAAGCGGCGCGGGTCCTGCTGCCGGGGCTTCGGGTTGTGGGGGAGAGCGAGGATCCGGCGAGTGATTCGATCGACCTGATGGCCAGCGCCGAGGGCGTCTGGGTGGGCACTCGCCGGCGCTGACGCCGCTCTGCGGGCGGCGCCTCAGGCCACGTGAGGCTCCGCGTAGAGTGTCTCGATGGCCGAGCGATGGCGTTCCTCCACGATGCGGCGGCGGACCTTGAGGGTCGGGGTGAGCTCGCCGGACTCGACGCTGAAGTCCCGCGCCATCAGCAGGAACTTCTTGGGCATCTCGAACTGGGCCAGGTCGCGCAGGGTCTTCCGGACCTCGCGCTCGATCGCGCCGCGGACCTCCGTCCGGCCCAGCAGCGCCTCCATCGTCTCGTCGCTGAATCCGTGGCGCGCGCACCAGTCCCGCAGCGCCTCCTCGTTGGGAACGATCAGCATGATGGGGAAGGGGCGCCGGTCGCCCAGCATGACGGCGTTGGCGACGTACCGACTGGTCTTGGCAAGGTTCTCGATCGGCTGAGGCGCGATGTTCTTGCCCGCTGCGGTGACGATCAGGTCTTTCTTGCGATCGGTGATCCGGAGGTAGCCTTCGGCGTCGATCTCGCCGATGTCGCCGGTGTGGAACCAGCCGTCGGCATCGAGCGCCTCGGCGGTCGCCTCGGGCTTGCCGAAGTAGCCCCGCATGATGTTCGGGCCCCGCGCCAGGATCTCACCGTCGGGGGCGATCCGCACCTCCTCGCCGGGGATGGGCCGCCCCACGGTCCCCAGCTTGTGATGCTCGAACGTATTGACTGCGATCACCGGCGATGTCTCGGTCAGGCCATATCCTTCCAAGACCGGCATCCCGGCGGCGTAGAAGAAGCGCGCCACATCGGCCGAGAGCGGGGCGCCGCCGGAGATGAAGAATCGAATGCGGCCACCGGTTCTCGCGCGGAGCTTGGCGAAGACCAGCCGGTCGGCCAGGCCGCGTCGGAACGCGAGTCCCGGGCCGATCGTGCGTCCATCCACCGCGCGCTCGGCCCACTCCTCACCCACCCGACGGGCCCATCGGAATATGCGCTGCCGGGGCAGCGAGCTCGCCCGAACGCTCTCGAGTACCCTGCCGTAGATCTTCTCGTACAGCCGCGGGACCGAGGCCATCACCGTGGGCCGCCGGTCCTGCATGTCCGCCGGCACGCTCTCGATGCTCTCGGCGTAGTTGATGACCACACCGGCGTGGAGCATCGAGTAGTGGCCGAACATCCGCTCGAAGATGTGGGAGAGCGGCAGGAACGAGAGGCACTCGTCGACGTCGGAGAAGCTGAACATCGGCACGCAGTTGGAGACGTTGGAGGCGATGTTGCCGTGAGTCAGCATCACCCCTTTGGGGTCACCCGTGGTGCCCGAGGTGTAGATGATCGTGGCGAGGTCTTCCGGGGCAGCGCGGAGGGCCGCCGCGCGCCAGTCGGGATAGCGCAAGCGCGCGGCCTGGCCGCGGGCCAGCACTTCGCTCCAGCCGAGCACGCCACGCTCGGGAGCGGCCTGGTCGAGCGCGATGACGTGGCGGATGGCGGGGAGCCTGTCCCGCACGGCCCGAAGCTTCTCCAGTTGGGCGGCAGATGAGACCAATACCGCCACGGAGCCGGAGTCTCGCAGGATGTATTCGGCTTGCCTGGCGGGGAGGGTGGGGTAGATCGGGACGTCGGTGCAGCGGGCGGCCAGGCAGGCATAATCGGCGATGGCCCATTCGGGACGATTCTCCGACAGGATCGCAAGCCGATCCCCCGGGCTGACACCCAGCTCGAGCAGGCCGATGCTGAAGTCCTCGACCTGTTCCGCAAACTCGGTGTAGCTCAGCGCCACCCAACGTCCGTCCCGCTTGGCGCGCATGGCCACCGGTCGAGAGCCGAAGGCTTCGAGCGCGCCGAAGTACAGGCTGGTGAGGGTCGGTGGCGTGGCGGCCTCCTACTGGAAGTGAACGATGAACCGCTGGCCCGAGCCGGGAACCACGGCACCATGGGTGCGGAACGCGCTCACCTGGACGATCGCGCTGTCGGGCTGGCCCACGCCGGTCACCCGGTTGAGCGTCATGCTGCTCACGCCGTCACTGCCGGTGGAGACGGTGTCCACCAGGACGCCGCCGGGAAGCTCGACCGTGTGGGGGACGCCGGTGAGAACGGGTGAGGTGATGGTGTAGATCACCGGACGGCTGGCGAGGGGCCCCGCCGGATCGAAGCTCTCCAGCCGGACGAGCATCACGGCCGAGGCGGACTCATCGGCCAGGACGGTCAGCACCGAGTCTCCCGCGATGATCAGGGTGTCGGCGGGTGCCAAAACCGTGAGGGTGATCAGCCCCGAGGCGAGTGATCCGACGGTGGCCTGGAAGCGGGCGGTGCCGGGGAAGAGTCCGCTCACAATGCCGCTGGCGGGATCGATGCTGGCGGTGGTGTCGACGGCACGCCACGTGATCGTGGTGTTTACCGTGTTGCCGTCCCGGTCGAGCGCCCGTGCCGTCAGCTGGAGTGACTCACCGACCTCCAGGACGCTGGACGCGGGAGCGCTGACCTCGAGGGCCACCACGCCGGCGTCGCCCTCGTCGAGATTGCTGCAGCCCACCAGCAGTCCGAGCACCAGCGCGCGCCGCCAGCGGATCACCTGGTCTCCGAGGCGGGAGTGCCGGCGATATCCCGCAGCGCGGTTTCCGCGTGGCGGACCCAGCGTTCGGCGTCCGGCCCCTTGGGCGGTCGAGCGAGGAATGCCCGGAGGTGCTCCGCGGCCTGCTGCACGTCCCCCCGCTTGAGCAGCAGGAACGCGACCCCGTAATGCGCCCCGCCCAGGCTCTCATCCAGCTCCAGCGCGCGCTTGTAGTGCCGGATGGCCTCCTCCGGCTGGCCGGTCTTAGTGAAGGCGATGGCCATGTTGAGCAGAATGCGGGAGTCGCTGGGGTTGTCTCGGAAGGCCAGGCGGTACGAGGTCAAGGCCGCCTCGAAATCGCCCTGACGCTCCAGCGCCAGACCCTCGTTCAGGTAGTCGAGTCGCTGGGGCTGGAGCGTCTCGCGATGGCCCTTGCCGAACAGGCGTCGCCAGAAGGTCATGAGGTCAGAGGGCTCTCTGAGCAAAGTCAAACGGGCACAACGCCTTGGGCTGCCGCAAAGATAGTCCTCGTGGGCGACGGCCGCAACGCATCGTGGACTCGGTTGCCCGGCTGCCATAAGCGGCGTAGGTTGGGGATGTCCCGTCCGGAGGTCCCCATGCGCCGTCCCACGCCGGCCGGTCCCAAAGGCGTGCTCGAGGTCGACTGGCCGTTCTTCGGCGAGCTCTGCCGTGCCCTCGCGCTTCGAGTGGCCCACCAGTACCAGCCCGAGATCGTGCTCGGCATCGCCAAGGCCGGCGTCATTCCGGGCGTGGTGGTCGCCTCCATCCTGCAGTGCGAGTTCAGCTCCATGGCCGTCACCCGGCGGGAAGCGGGGGCGCAACCGGTGCTGGTCTCGGGTCCGCCGCCCACCATCCGAGGGCGGCGCGTGTTGATCGTGGACGAGACCTGCGATACCGGCAGCACCATGAAGCTCGCCCTCCACGAGGTCCGGGCGCTCAAGCCGGCCGAGGTCCTGACCGCGGTGTCCTTCAAGACCGGCGAGTACACCCCCGACTTTCATGCCTTCGAGAGCGAGAGCTTCATCATTCTGCCCTGGGACCGAGAGATCATCCAGGACGGGGAGCTGGTCGTTCGACCGGATTACGCCGCGCGACTCTAGGAAGCGCTGCAACCTTCTCGCCCGCGGCGCCGTCTAACGGCGGTCCCCTCCCGAGGAGTGCAGCCGATGCGGCTCGTCGCCATCCTTCCGTTTCTCATCGCAGCCCCCGCCATGCTCAGCGCCCAACAGGAACGCCACTCCATCGAGGGCGACAACGTCGCCATCTACAACCTGGTCGGTGAGGTGAGTGTCGAAGCCGGCCAGGGCTCGGTGGTGGTCCAGGTGACCCGGGGCGGCAGCGCGGCCGGCCAGCTCCGGGTCGAGCAGGGTGAGATCGATGATCGCCAGACTCTCCGGGTCATCTATCCGTCCAACCATATCACCTATGGCAAGCAGGGCAGCGGCTCCACCCAACTCGAGGTGCGGGACGACGGCACCTTCGGAGACGAGCACGGCCGGTACGAGCACGAGCACACCCACGGCCGGCGAGTCACCATCGAGGATCGGGGCGGCGGGCTCGACGCCCACGCCGATCTCCGGATCACGGTGCCGGCCGGGCAGCAGGTCGCCATTCACCTGGCGGTAGGCACCGTCACCCTCGCCAACGTAAACGGCCGTATCTCGGTCGACGCGCACAGCGCACCGGTGACGGCCACAGGGGCCAAGGGAGAGTTGAGCCTGGATGTCGGCTCCGGCACCGTGCGGGCCAGTCAGATCGAGGGAGACCTCATGGTGGACACCGGGTCGGGATCGGTCGAGGTGTCCCGTTATCACGGCAGGACGCTCTCGGTGGATACCGGGTCGGGAGACGTAACGGGCACCGAGCTGGAGGCCGCGGAACTCTCGATCGATACCGGGTCGGGGAGCATCCGGCTTACCGGGGTCACGGCGCCCGAGGTGTCGCTGGAGACGGGAAGCGGCTCGGTGAACACCGATCTCCACCGCGAGATTCACACGTTGAGCGTGGAGACCGGCTCCGGCAACATCGCCATTACGGCGCCGCCGACGTTGAGCGCCAGGGTGGAGATCCAGACAGCGAGCGGCGACATCGAGAGCGACTTCCCGCTGACGGTCACCCGCCGAGCCCGGGATCACGTCGAGGGACAGATCGGTGACGGGAAGGGGTCGATCGCGATCGAGACTGGGTCGGGCGGAGTCAGGCTGCTGAAGAGCTCGCAGTGAGCCCGAGCGCGTCGGCGTAGCCCGAGCCCTGGGCCATGCGGTCGTACAGGGCGCTCAAGGTTTCGGGAGCGCCCGCGAGGAACCGGCAGCGGGCATCACCCCGGGATCGGCACTCCACCTCCATAACCGCCACCAGGCCATCCGACAGTCTTCCGAGAAAGTCCGCCAGCAGTCCGCAGGTCAGATGGCACGAGGGGAACTCACCGCGGCTCTCATCCGAGGCCTCCGCCCACTCGGCGGAGTCGAGGGCCAGAACCGCCGGGCCCAGCGGAGTGACGGCGAGCGCACCCCATCCCTGCTCGCTGAAGAACTCGGAGAGCACCTCGCTCAGAAACTGCACGTCGAGGTCGCCCGCGTGCTCCACGCCGCGGGCGGCCACCAGCCAGTCACCGAACTCGCGAAACAACTCCTCCCCGCCCGCGAATCCTGCCTCCTGCAGGTAGCCGGCCGCCTGGAGGCCGGTATCGCGCTCCAGTGCCGTGCGAAGCTGATGAATCACTCGGCGGCCGAGTCGAAGCCCCGGGTGGTGCGGCCTGGGTGGCTGGGTGCTCATGGGTGACCGGGTTGAAGGTGCTGCATCTTAGGCCGTGCGCCCGAGTCGACGCAAGAGCTCCGCCTCATCGATGATCTCGATCTCCAACGCCTTGGCCTTCTCCAGCTTGCCACCCGCCTCCTCTCCGGCCACCACGGCGTCGGTCCGCTTGCTCACGCTGCCGGCCACACGGCCGCCGGCCGCCTCGATGAGCTCGATGGCTCGAGCCCGCGAGAGCGTCGGCAAGCTGCCGGTGAGCACCAGCGTCTTGCCCGCGAGCGCCCCGTCCGCGTCGTGCGCCCGCGGCTCCGCGAACGTGAGGCCGGACGCCTCCAGCCGCTGCAACAGCCGCCGGTTGCGTGGCTCCCGAAAGAAGGCCGCCACCGCCTCGGCGATGGCAGGGCCCACTCCGGGGGCGGCGTTGATGGTCTCCTCCGAGGCCTCCATCAACGCGTGCATGGTGCCGAACCGGCGGGCCAGCAACACCG
This sequence comes from Gemmatimonadales bacterium, assembly GCA_036265815.1. Taxonomy (NCBI): domain Bacteria; kingdom Pseudomonadati; phylum Gemmatimonadota; class Gemmatimonadia; order Gemmatimonadales; species Gemmatimonadales bacterium. The sequence continues at coordinate 52,711 of DATAOI010000062.1, read as the reverse complement.
CCACGGTCTTGCCGACGTGCCGGATACCCAGGGCGAACAGCAGAGACGACAGGGGTCGCGCCTTGGAGGCCGCGATGGCCGCCACCAGCTGCTCGGCGGACTGGCTGGCGAAGCGGTCGAGTTCGACCAGCTGCTCGGCGGTCAGATCGTAGAGATCGGCGACGTTTTCGATCAACTTGGCGTCGAGGAGCTGCCGCACCCGCTCGTAGCCAAGGCCGCGGATGTCCATCGCATCCCGGGATGCGTAGTGGACGATTCCCTCCAGCACCCGGCCGGGACAGGATACGTTGGGGCAGAAGCGCATGGCCTCGTCGGCGGGATGCTCCACCTCGGTGTTGCAGGCGGGGCAGCGGTCCGGCATGGTGAAGGCCCGCTCGCCGCCGGTCCGGCGCTCGATGAGTGGCCGCACGACCTGGGGGATCACCTCGCCGGCGCGGATCACCTCGACCCAGTCGCCGATGCGGATGTCCTTCTGGGCGATCAGCTCCTCGTTGTGCAGCGTGGCGCTGCTCACGGTGACCCCGGTGATCACCACCGGCTCCAGCGCCGCCCAGGGGTTGAGCGCGCCGGTGCGGCCGACGTTGATCAGAATGTCGTTCAGGCGGGTGACGGCGACTTCGGGCGCGAACTTCCGCGCGATGGCCCAGCGCGGCTCCCGCGCGCCGATGGTGCCGAGCTCGGCGTGCAGGGCGAGCCGGTTCACCTTGACGACCACGCCGTCGGCCTGAAAGGGCAGGGTGGGGATCAGCTCCTCGTAGCCCACCACCTTGGCCTGGACCTCGTCGAGCGTCTCACAGCGCTCGCGGTGCTCCTCCACCTGGAAGCCCCACGTCTGCAGCAGGTCCAGCAGCTCCCAGTGGGTCCGGGCGCTCAGCCGGCCCTCCATCGGCTCCGCCGCAAAGGCGAACATCCGGAGCCGCCGCTTCCGCACCAGCGCCGGATCCAGTTGGCGCAGCCCACCCGCCGCGGCGTTCCGGGGGTTGGCGAAGAGCAGCTCGCCGCCACGCTCGCGCTCCTGGTTCACCCGCTTGAACCCGGCGTACGGCATGTAGACTTCCCCCCGCACTTCCATGGCGCGGGGCCAGCCGGTGCCCTTGAGCGTGAGCGGAATGTCGGAGATGGTGCGGAGGTTGGCCGTGATGTTCTCCCCGATGACCCCATTCCCCCGAGTGGCGCCGACGGTGAGTCGGCCCTCCTCGTAGGTGAGGCTCACGGCGGCGCCGTCGATCTTCACTTCCGTGGTGTATCCTGCCTGGCGCACCTCGGGCAGCATCCGGGCGTTGCGCTCCTCCCAGGCGGTCAGCTCCTCGGGAGAGAAGGCATTGGCCAGCGAGAGCATCGGTTTGCGGTGGGTGAACTTGGGCAGCGCGCTCGCCAGCGGCGCGCCGACCCGCTGGGTGGGGCTGTCCGGACTCTGCAGCTCGGGGTGGGCCTGCTCCAGCGCCTGTAGCTCGCGGAACAGTCGATCGTATTCCGCGTCGGAGATCTCCGGGGCATCGATGACGTAGTAGGCGTGGTTGGCCCGATCGATCTGCTCCCGCAGCCGGGCCGCCTGCTCTGCCGCACTCCGACTCACCGCGAAGCGACCTCCTGGCCGAGCACCGCCTGCGCCACCCCGACCAGCCGCTCGATCTCGTCCGACGCGCTCACGCCCAGCTCGAGCTCGTCTTCCGGGCCGCTTCGGCGGGGATATCCGGCCAGGAGGCGGCGCATGAACTCGATCAGGGCGGCCTGCTCGTGCTCCCGCCGGCGTTGCGCGTCGCCCTCGCCCTGGCGCTGGCGCATCCGGTCGAAACGGTGGGCGTTCCTGAGGGCCTTCGCGGTCAGGTTGGCCACCACCTGGCAGAACGCCAGGTCATCGGCGGAGAAGGCCGGACCGTCGCGGAAGGTGCGGAGGAAGATCGCGCCGATCGCCGCGCCCCGCCACGTGATCGGAATGACGGTGATGGTCTTGACCTTGCGCGCGGCCAGCGCCCATCGAGCCGAGCCGAGCGACGGATCGGTCGAGGCATCGGCGATGAACACGGTCTCACCGGTCTGCAGGGCGCGCCGGAGCTCGGGGTAGCGGTCGAGATCCACCACGTAGTTGCGGATGCCGGGGTCCTCGTAGCTCGCCACCAGACGCACGCTGCGGCCACCGCGCTCCGCCAGGAAAATGGAGCAGCGGTCGAGGCCGAAGGTCTCGCCCAGCCGCAGCGTGACCGAGCGCACGATGTCGCCGAACTGCAGCGAGCCACCGATATCCTGCAGGATCTCGACTACCGCCAGCAGGTGCTTCCGCTCCTGCTCCAGCGCATTCAGCCGGGCCTGCAGCCGTTCGACCTCATCGATCGCCGTAGCTGCCGTCGTCATGGGAGGCATCCTGAAGGAATAGGTTAGCTGATAATAAGCCGCCGGCCCGCCGGGGAAAGTGGGTGAAGCAAGCTGCAGGGTGGCTGTCAAAAGTCTATGGTGTCTCGATGGTTGACGGCCTCCCCGATGTCTGTAGCTTGCAGGCAAGGTGCGCGCCCACATCCCCGGAGGGTGGACCATGGCAGCGGACGAGAGCGGCTTCGAGGAAGGAAACGAGCAGGAGCAGGGGCCCACAGGTGGTGGCCTGGGCGGCTTCGCCGTCGGCGTGATCTTCGGTGCCTTTCTGGGAGCCGGCATCGCGCTGCTCTTCGCGCCGGAGCGCGGGGACAAGACCCGCCGGAGACTCCGGCACCGGCTGCGCAGCCTGCGGGATGAGGCGGGAGACCAGCTGGAGCGCGCCGGCAAGCGGAGCGGGCGGGAGTTGCTCCGCCACCGCCGGCGGCTCGAGGCGGGCGTAGAGCGGGCCGTGTCGCGGGCTCGGGACGTACTCTAGGCGCCGGCTCGGGGCCGGCTCGAGTCCTTCCTGGCGATCCGCATGCTCAAGGCTGCGGCTTCCCGTTTGTAGACGCTGTCCATGATCTCCCGGTCCGGCAGGGCGGCCACCGCATCGAGCTGGGCCCTCGCCTCGGCATATCGCTTCCGGTCCACGTAGATCTCCGCCAGCTCCAACCGGTGGTAGAGGCGCTTGGGATCCAGCTCCACGGCTTTTTCCATGTTGGAGATGGCTCCCTCCCAGGAGGCCCGCTTGAAGACGCCCGCGCCGAGGAAGCTCCTGGCAAAGAACCGGCTGAAGCCCGAGAGCCGCATGATCTCGGCGTTCCACCGTCCCAGGATGTGATAGGCTCCGTCGTGCCGGGGGTTGAGCTGGATGGCCCGCTCGGCCTCGTCCCGGATCACCACAGCCCGGCGAATCCGGTCCTTCTTTCCCATCGTGAGCGAGGCGCGGCCGATCGAGGCGGCGAGAGCGAAGTGGCCGTCCGCCCCGTTCGAATCGGCTGCTACTGCGCGGCGGGCATGGCGTTCGGCCTCCGCATAGAGAGAGTCACGCTTGGGGCTCTTGATGCTGTCGGGGATCTGCTCGCCCTCATCGAGGAGCACCAGGGCGGCGCGCCAGTTGGCCTCGTAGTCGGTCGAATCGAGTGCCAGCGCGGCCTGGAAGTGGGCCAGTCCGGTCCGGAGATCGTGGGCGTGCACGGCGGCGGTGCCCATCGCCAGGTGGGCCGCCACGTCCTGCGCCTCCGCCGATCCTGTGGCCAGGGCCGTCGATATGAGACCGAACACTATGCGCAACGACTTGGGCACACGGCGATCCACGGTATCGGGTGATCCCGAATGGTGATCCCTTCCCTCATCGAGCACAAGCGCGACGGTGGCGCGCTCAGCCCGGAGCAGTGGGCTGAGCTGATCGCCCGGTACACCGCGGGCGAAGTGCCTGACTACCAGATGGCCGCACTCCTGATGGCGGTGGTCTGGCGGGGACTCGCCCCGGCGGAGCTGGCGGCGCTCACCGACGCGATGATCGCGTCCGGCGACCGGCTGCGTTTCGATGGATTCGAGCGGCCACTGGTGGACAAGCACTCCACCGGCGGCGTGGGCGACAAGGTCTCCCTGCTCCTGGCGCCGATGGTGGCGAGCTGCGGGGTCGGCGTGCCCATGATGTCGGGTCGGGGCCTCGGTCATACCGGAGGAACCCTGGACAAGCTGGAGTCCATCCCCGGCTTCCGGACCGCCCTCTCGCTGCGGGAGGCCCGGGCCCAAGTCGAGCGGATCGGATGCGCCATGCTGGGGCAGACGCCCGAGATCGCGCCGGCCGACAAGCGGCTCTACGCGCTCCGGGACGTGACCGGCACGGTCGAATCGATCCCGCTCATCGCCGCCAGCATCATGTCGAAGAAGCTCGCCGAGGGGCTCACCGGACTGGTGCTCGACGTCAAGACCGGAAGCGGGGCATTCATGCCCCAGCCGGAGCGGGCCGCGGAGCTGGCCCGCACCATGATCGAGCTGGGCGAGGTGCGCGGCTGTCCCACCGTGGCGCTGCTCACCGCCATGGATCGCCCTTTGGGCCGCGCCTGCGGCAACGCGCTCGAGGTGGAGGAGTCGATCCAGGGGCTCCGCGGGGACGGGCCCGAGGACCTCATGGAGGTCACCTACGCGCTGGGGGCCGAGATGCTGCTGTTGGTGGGCGCGGCCGCCGATCTGGGGGACGCGCGGCGGCGGCTGCGGGACGCCGTCGATTCGGGTCGTGCACTGGAGACCTTCGCCCGCATCATCGAGGCCCAGGGCGGCAATCCAGCCGTGCTGGAGGACCCCGGCATCCTACCACAGGCCCGGGCGGTGGAAGTGTTTCGGGCTCCGCGGAGCGGCGTCGTCTCGGCGGTCGAGCCGCGGCGGATCGGGCGGGCCATCGTGGAGCTGGGCGGCGGGCGGCGGACCGTCGAGGATGAGATCGATCCCGCGGTGGGCTTCGTGATCACCGTCAAGCCGGGCGACCCGGTGAAGGCCGGCGAGCCGGTGGCCTCGGTGTTCGCCGGCGACGAGCGCGGGATCGCTGGCGGACTCGCCGCGCTGACCGAGGCCATCACCATCGGGGGGGAGCCCAAGCGGTGCCCGCTCATCTCCCACCGGATCACCCGGGCCGGCGTGGAGACGCTCCGGCCGGGGAGCTGACGTGCCGATCGTGAGCGGCCCGGTGGGCACCATCCTGGTGGCCTGCGCGGTGCTGGCCTCCGTGGTCGTTTGGCTGGCGCGCCGCCGCCGCTATCCCGGTCCGCGGCGGCTGCCGGAGGACGACCAGATCGACCGCGAGGCACTGGAGGCGGCCGAGCGCGAAGTGCGCGATCTGGACGCGACCCGTCGTCCGGATCAGGGCTTCGAGGGCGACGAGTGGGGACCCGGCGTACCCCGGCCCCGGGTCCGACGCTGACCGGCCCAACACTTCGGGAGCCCAGGCGTATATGACTTGGAAGCCAGGGCACGTCGAACATTCTCAGCTGCGCAGGAACGCACCATTCATCCCCACGCTCTTGGATACCCTGCCACTGGCAGCACCTGGGTTTTCGGCCTCGGCGCACCGGGGCAGCGTGACTCCCGGATAATGACGGCGGACCCGCGCGCGACTCTCGACATGATGCCGGGTGGGCCGGGTGGACCGCCGGACGGGCCTCCGCCACGATGAAGCGCCCGCACCCCGGCCGAGCCGAGGTGCGGCTGGCCCAACTGTTTCACCCCCCTCTCCGTATTCGGTGCATCGACATCCGGACAGCACGTCCGCATCGCGCATTCAAGACGCGGTATCGACCCACGCAACACCGAGTACTGGAGAAGTGGAAATGGAAAAGCTGATCGACAACGACGATGAACCGGTGGGACGGGTGCTCACCCGGCGGGACGCGATCCTGCTGCTGGGAGGGCTCGGGGCGGGAGGGCTGCTGTGGCTGGCCGGGTGCTCGGGCAGCGACACCACGGGCATCAGCGATACCGGAAACGGCGGCGGCTCACTCGACTGCGCGGTGAAGCCGGCGTTGACCGAGGGCCCATACTACGTCGACGAGAACCTGACTCGGTCGGACATCCGGGCCGACAGCTCCACTGGCACGCTGCAGGACGGGGCGCTGCTGGCGCTGACCTTCAACGTCTCCTGGATCGGCTCCAATGCGTGCAGCCGGCTGGCTGGGGCCATCGTCGACGTGTGGCACTGCAACGCGCTCGGAGTGTACTCGGATACGCAGGACCCCGGCTTCAACACGGTGGGGCAGGATTGGCTGCGCGGCAACCAGCTCACCGATGCCAGCGGGGTCGCCAGCTTCACCACTATCGTCCCCGGCTGGTACTCGGGCCGGGCCACCCACATCCACTTCAAGATCCGTTCGGCCGCCTCGGCCAGCTCCACGTACGAGTTCACCTCGCAGCTCTTCTTCGACGAGAGCTTTCTCACGGCGCTGTACACCGGACAGGCGCCCTACACCACGAAGGGAGACAGTGGCCGCTTGCGCAACGCGAGCGACGGGATCTACAACCAGGGCGGCTCGGAGCTGCTGCTCAGCACCACGGCGATCGGGAGCGGGTACGCCGCGGCGATCAACATCGGGCTGGATCTGAGCGCCTGAGTGGCGCTCAGACATCGGGCGGCTAGGCGGCCTCCTCGATCGGCGCGTAGCGGAGGACCACGGCTCCCGTCTTCAGCGCACGGGACTCGAGCAGCTGGAGCTTCTGGCCCTCCACACCGGGCTTGAAGAGCGGCTGGCCCTTGCCGAGCACGATCGGCGCGATACAGATGCGATACTCGTCGAACAGGCCGCGCCGCATCAATGAGGCGGACAGCCTGGCGCTGCCGAAGACGAAGAGATCCTTGCCGGACTCACGCTTGAGCTCCGCGACCGCGTCGCCCGCGTCGCCCTTCACCAGCCGGGTGTTGTTCCAATGCGCCGCGTCGAGCGTCTTGGAGAAGACCACCTTGGGTACCGCGTTCATGAGGTTGGCGATCTCGCCGGTGGCAGTCGACCAGTAGTCGGCCATCCCCTGATACGTGGTACGGCCGAAGAGCAGGGCGCCGACCTCGTGTAGCTGATCGGTCGAGAACCCCTCCAGCTCCTCGCCCCAGGCGGTGTTGTGGAACTCGAGGTCCCACGGCTCCGCCCCCTCGAAGTAGCCATCCAGGGTCTGCAGATTCCACATCACGAGCTTGCTCATGGTCATCGCCCTCCCGAGGCGAGGCTCTGGACATAGGTCGCCAGCCGTCCCAGCGTCTGCTTGCCCCCCTCGATCGCTCCGTACCGCTCGACGACCTCGTCACGCTGCCTCTTGGTGTTGAAGACCGATCGCAGCGTGACCTCCGTGTTCTGCCCTTTCTCGGTGAGGGTGATCGTCCCCACGAACGAGTCTGGGTCCCCTGCCCGCGTGCCGTGCAAGAGCACGATGCGCTCCGGCGGTACGATCTCGCGCCACTCGATCCAGTTCGGGTAGTCGGTGCCGTCGGGACCGTGCATGATGAAGTCCCACGTTCCGCCGGGACGAAACTCGAACGAGCGCGTCGTGGTGGTGAATCCATTCGGCCCCCACCAGCGTGCCAGGTGCTGCGCGGAGGTGTAGGCCTCGAACACCAGAGCTCGAGGTCCCTCGATCGTGCGCGAGACGACGATCTCGCGGTCTGCGTCGGGCCGCATATTTGTGGCGGATGGCATCACTCGGTCTCCCTCTCCTGAAGCGCTTTCACGTAGGCGTTGAGTCGGTCGAAGCTTTCGTTCCAGAACTGCTCGAATCCGCCAACCCACGCGTGGATCGGCTCGAGCCCCTTCGCGTTCAGCGTGTAGAGCCGCTGCTGTCCCGCCCCGCGCACCGTCACGAGCCCCACCTCTCGGAGCACCCGGAGATGCTTGGAGGTCCGTGGCTGGGTGACGTCGAGAGCGCCCGCGAGCTCGTTCACCGAGCGCTCCCCATCCCTCAGCAGGGTGAGGATGCGTCGGCGCTGAGGCTCGGCGATCGCGTTGAAGGTGTCCGAGGTGGTCGCGGCTCGTGCCATGGCCGCAATATATTCCGATATGGGAATACAGCAAGGGCCCGTCGCAAGCCCAAAACGAAGCGGGCGCCATCCCGGCGCCCGCTTCCAGAAAACCTTTGCTCCGGCAGGCGGCCTAGACGTCCAGGTTGCTGACGTACCTCGCGTTCCGTTCGATGAACTGGCGGCGCGGCTCCACGGCGTCGCCCATGAGCTCGTCGAAGAGCTCCGAGGCCGTCGCGGCATCCTCCATGGTGACCCGCAGGATGGTGCGGGAGGCGGGGTCCATGGTCGTGCGCCAGAGCTGCTCCGGGTTCATCTCGCCCAGCCCCTTGTAGCGCTGAATGTTGATGGAGCCCTTCCCCTCGCCGTTGGTCATCCGCTTGGCGTATTCGTCGCGCTCGACGTCGGTGTAGGCGTAGAACTCCTCCTTGCCCTTGGCCACCCGGTAGAGGGGGGGCTGCGCGATGTACACGTAGCCCGCCTCGATCAGCTCCTGCATCTGCCGGAAGAAGAAGGTGAGCAGCAGCGTCCGGATGTGGGCGCCGTCGACATCGGCGTCGGTCATCAGGATGATCTTATGATAGCGTGCGTCGTCGAGCTTGAAGTCATCCTTCACGCCGGTGCCGACCGCCGTGATGATGGCCCGGATCTCCTCGTTGCCCAGGATCTTGTCGATCCGGGCCTTCTCCACGTTTAGGATCTTGCCCCGGAGCGGCAGGATCGCCTGGAAGGAACGGTTGCGGCCCTGTTTGGCGCTGCCACCGGCCGAATCGCCCTCGACCAGGTAGATCTCCGAGTGCGCCGGGTCGTCGATCGAGCAGTCGGCCAGCTTGCCGGGGAGCACCATGTTCTCCAGCCCCGACTTCTTGCGAACCAGGTCGCGCGCTTTCCGAGCCGCCTCGCGGGCCCGGGCCGCGCTCACGGCTTTCTCGATGATGTTTCTCGCGACCGGCGGGTGCTCCTCCAGGTAGTTGCCGAGGTGCTCGTTGACCAGGGTCTTGACGATGCCCTCCACCTCGGAGTTGCCCAGCTTGGTCTTGGTCTGACCCTCGAACTGCGGCTCCCGCACCTTGACGTGCAGCACGCAGGTCAGTCCCTCGCGGATGTCCTCGCCCGAGAGGGTGAACCCCTCCTTCTTGAGGAAGTCCCGCCGCTTGGCCACGTCGTTGATGGTCCGGGTGAGCGCCGCCTTGAACCCGGTGAGGTGGGTGCCGCCCTCGTGGGTGTTGATGTTGTTCACGAAGGTGAAGGTGTTCTCGTTGTACCCGTCCTCGTACTGCAGGGCCACGTCCACTTCGACGTCGTCCTTGGTGGCGGTGAAGGTGATCGGCTTGGGGTGGAGCGGCTTCTTGTTGCGGTTGAGCCACTGCACGAACTCCGCCAGGCCGCCCTTGGCGAAGAAGACCTCCTCCTTCTTCTCCCCTTCGCGCTCGTCCTTGATCGTGATGGTGATGCCCTTGTTCAGAAACGCGAGCTGCCGCAGGCGGTCCGCCAGTGTCGAGTAGTGGAACTCCAGCACGGTGAAGATCTCGGGATCGGGCTTGAACCGGACGGTGGTCCCGGTGCCTCGGGCCTTGCCCAGGATCTCGAGCTTCTTGACGGTCTTGCCGCGGACGAAGGCCATCCGGTAGCGGCTGCCGTTGCGGTCGACCACCACCTCGAGCCGCTCGCTGAGCGCGTTGACCACCGACACGCCCACCCCGTGGAGACCGCCCGACACCTTGTAGGTGTTCTTGTCGAACTTGCCGCCCGCGTGCAGCATGGTGAGCGCGACCTCGACCCCCGACAACTTCTCGGTGGGGTGGATGTCCACCGGGATGCCGCGCCCGTTGTCTGCGACAGTGATCGAGTTGTCGGCGTGGATGGTGACGGTGATCGCGTCGCAGTGGCCGGCGAGCGCCTCGTCGATCGAGTTGTCCACCACCTCGTACACCAGGTGGTGCAGGCCGTTCTCGCTGGTCGACCCGATGTACATCCCGGGGCGCTTGCGCACGGCATCCAGCCCCTTGAGGACCTGGATCGATTCGGCTTGGTAGTCGGGCTTGCCGTCTGCGACGGCGTTCGGATTCTTGGCCATGGTCTCCATCGCTCAGGGCCGGGGCCGGTCCAAGAGGCCGGGCACCCAGCGGATTTCCTTCACTCTCCCGGTCCGGCCGGCATTGAGCCGGGCCAGGATCTTGGGGGTCATCAGACTCAGCTCGTTGGCCCAGGGCGCGGTGGCGACGCGGACGCGGAGCACCCCGTCCTGGGTGACCGACTCCGGCGCGGTGACCGCCGCGATCTGCGGCCCCACCAGGCTGGCCCACTCCTCGATGATGCCCGCCTGCTGCATCCGCTTGGAGAAGCCCGACTGCCGGAGGTAGCTCGCCAGCGCATCGGCCAGCGAGGTGGGACGGCGCTTCTCGGTCACTGCTTGAGTCTCCCCGCGTCCACGGTCCAGACCGGCAGTGCCAACTCGGCCGGCAGCTCGTCGGGACGAGGCGCGGTGACGAACACCTGCCGGCCCGCTCCGCCCAGTAGCCGGCGCGCCAGCCGGCGCTGGCGCTCTCGGTCGAGCTCGGCGAAGACGTCGTCCAGCAGCAGGGCCGGCTCGGTGCCGGTGGCACTCCGGAGCGCCGTGAGCTCCAGCAGCTTGAGCGCCACCGCGGCGCTCCGCTGTTGGCCGGTCGAGCCGAAATTGCGCAAGGCCTTTCCGCCGATCTCGAGCACCAGATCGTCCCGGTGGGGACCGATGCTGGTCATGCCCCGCGCCCGGTCTTGCGGCACCACGGCCTCCAGCGCCGCCGGCCAGGCCGCCGGGTCGGCAAGCTCATCGGTGCTCCGATAGACCAGCCGCGTCGGCCCGGGTTCCCCGAGGCACTCCAACTCCGCGGCGAACTGCCCGGCGGCCTCGGCGGCCCAGAGCTGCCGAGCCCGCACCACCTCCGCGCCTGCCGCTGCAAGTGGAGCATCGAACGCCCGGGCCAATTCGTCCCGCTCCTGCCGTAGCGCGCTGTTCCGCTGCGCCAGCGCCGCCCGGTAGCGGGAGAGCGCCCGCAAGTAGGGACGCTGGGCCAGAGACAGCAGCCGGTCGAGATACTGCCGTCGCTCCCCCGCGGGCCCCGACGCGAGTGCGACGTCGGTCGGAAGGAACACGACCGCGAGCCAGCCGCCCACTGCATCGGCCAGGCGGACCGTCTCCTCGCCGTCTACCACGATCCGCTTCCTGCGGCCCGCCGCCTGGTACGAGCTCACCAGCGACTGCACCCGCCCTCCGCCCACGGCGGTCTCCACCCGAAACCCGGGGCCGTCGAAGCGGGCCACCTCTTGATCGGGCGCTCCGCGAAAGGAGCGGAACAGCACCGCGTAGTAGATGGCCTCGAGCAGACTGGTCTTGCCCTGTGCGTTGCTGCCGAGAACCGCCGCACCGGCGTCAGGGGGCTCGCAGTCGAGATCGGCTAGGTTACGAAACCCGCGGACCACCAGCCGGCGAAGCCGCACTATTCGATGCGGAACTGGCGGCTGGCGGGTTCGCCCTGCTGACCCAGGAGATCGACGGCGTAGACCCGCACGACCACGGTGACGCCGGAGTGGCCGAAGGTGGGGATCGGCACGCCGAAGAACGTGGTATCGGCGCCACTGGCCTTCAGTGGCGACAGCTGCTCGGGCACGCCTTGGACATCGAAGTACACCGAGTCCACCCCATCCAAGTCGGATGACCGTCCACTCACGACAAAGGGATCACCCTGGCGGATGACACTGTCATCGACAGCCGGAGTCAGAATTTCGGTGACCGGTCCGACCTCGTCGCTGCCGGTAGGGAAGGTGAGCCGCTCGCGCTCGCCGCAGGCCGCCAGCACCAGGGCGGCCATCGCCCATCCAGAAGCGCTCTTGGGCATCACCCAAAAATAGCCGGGTCGGAGGTGAAATTGCAGGCTCATTTACCCTCGAAGGAAGGCTTCCGCTTCTCCAGAAAGGCCCGGGCTCCCTCCCGCATATCCTGGGTGGCGGAGAGCAGGCCGAAGTAGTTGGCCTCGAACAGCAGGGCGTCGTCCAGGCCCATCCCCAGCCCGGCATCCACCGATTCCAGGCAGGCGCGTACGGCGAGCGGTCCGTTCTCCAGAATGGTGCGGAGCAGCCGCGTGGCTTCCTCCAACAGCCGCTCGGCGGGCACCACCCGGTTGACCAGGCCGATGCGGAACGCCTCCTCCGCGTCGATCATCTCCCCCGTGAGCAGCAGCTGGAGGGCCCGGCCCCGGCCGACGAGCCGCGGCAGCCGGACCGTGCCCCCGTAGCCGGGTCCGATGCCCAGTTTCACCTCAGGCTGGCCGAACCTGGCGCCCTCGCTCGCGATCCGGAGATGACAGGCCATCGCGAGCTCGCACCCCCCGCCGAGCGCGAATCCGTTGACGGCGGCGATGACCGGTTTGCCACACCGCTCCAGTCGCCGCATCATCGCCTGCCCGGCGAGCGAGCGGGCGCGCCCGCCCATGGCGTCCTGGCCGGCGATCTCGCCGATGTCGGCACCGGCGACGAACGCCTTGGGGCCGGCGCCGGTGAGAATGACGCCGCGAACGGTGGCATCGGTCTCGATTCGGGTCACGGCTTGGTCGAGCTCGGCGATGACGGTGGCGTTCAGCGCGTTGAGCTTGTCCGGACGGTTGATGGTGATCTGGGCGATGCCATCGGTGAGATCGAAGAGCAGTGTCGAGAAGGCCATGATGACCGCTGAATGAAGGGAGGTCCTGGAGCGCCGGTGGCCCGGAACAGTCTGAAAGTCTGTCTCTCCTCCGGCCCGGTGTCGAGGGGCGCGGGGCGCTATCTTCCCGGCATGACCATGCCGACACCGATTGATTGGACCAGGAGCCAGGGCGTCCGGATCCTGGACCAGACGCTCCTGCCGGACCAGGAGCGCTACCTCGATCTGGAGACCGTGGAGCAGGTGGCCGAGGCGATCCGAATGCTGCGAGTGCGCGGCGCCCCGCTCATCGGCATCGCGGCAGCGATGGGGGTGACGCTCGACACGCGAACCAGCAACACGCTCGGCAGCGTGGAGGCGGCCGCCGCCACCCTGGGTGCCACCCGTCCCACCGCCGTCAACCTGCGCTGGGCGCTGGACCGCATGGTGTGCCGCGCCCGGGACGCCGCGGCCCAGGGGCAGGACCTCCGGCAGGCACTGCTGGCCGAGGCGCGCGACATCTGGGACGAAGATCGCGCCATGTGCGCCCGGATCGGGGCCGCGGGCCTGCCGCTCCTGGGGGAGGAGGCCACGGTGCTCACCCACTGCAACGCCGGGGCGCTGGCCACCGGCGGCATCGGGACCGCGCTCGCCCCGGTCTACACCGCGCACCAGGCCGGCAAGCGGGTCGCGGTGATCGCGGACGAGACTCGTCCGCTGCTGCAGGGCAGCCGGCTCACCGCCTGGGAGCTCACCCGGGCGGGCATTCCGGTCACCGTCATCGCCGACGGGATGGCGGCGAGCCGGCTCCGCCGCGGGGATGTCACCTGCGTCATCGTCGGGGCCGACCGGATCGCCGCCAATGGCGACGTGGCGAACAAGATCGGGACGTACGGCGTGGCCCTCGCGGCGCGGGCGCATGGGGTGCCGTTCTACGTTGCCGCGCCGAGCTCGACGGTCGATCTCGCCACGCCCGACGGCGCGGCGATCCCGATCGAGGAGCGGGGGCGCGACGAGGTCGCGGGTTGGCGCGGCCACCCTGCGGCGCCGGCCGGCGCGGGGGTCTGGAATCCGGCGTTCGACGTGACGCCGGCCGAGCTGGTGACGGGTATCATCACCGATCGCGGGGTCTTTGTTCCGGGAGACCTCTCGCGCGCGCTGGTCTCGGACTGAGAGACACTCTTCCCCCGTGCCCTCCATTCTCGCCCTCGATCAAGGCACCACCGGCTCCACGGCCCTCCTGATCCACCAGGACGGCACCCTGCTCGGCCGCGGCTACCGCGAGTTCACCCAGCATTATCCCCAGCCCGGCTGGGTGGAGCACGACCCGGAGGAGATCGTCCGCGTCTCCATCGAGGCGATGCGCGAGGCCCTCGCCGCCGGGGGCGACCAGCCGCTAGGACTTGGGATCACCAACCAGCGGGAGACCGCGGTGTTGTGGGACCGGCGGACGCTGGTGCCGGTGGCCCCGGCCATCGTCTGGCAGGACCGCCGGACGGCGGACCGCTGCCGCGAGCTGCGGGAGGCAGGGGTCGAACCGATGCTTCGCCGCCGCACCGGGCTCGTGGCCGACCCCTACTTCACCGCCACCAAGCTCGAGTGGCTGTTGCGCGATCCGGCACTCCGCCGTCGTGCGGAGAAAGGGGAGCTGGCCGCGGGCACCGTGGAGAGCTGGTTAGTGGCCAGGCTGACCGGTGGCCGGGTGCACGTCACCGATCACACCAACGCGTCTCGCACGCTGCTCTACGACCTCGCTGCCCGTGACTGGGAGACCGAGCTGCTGGGCACCTTCGGCGTGCCTCGGGAGATTCTTCCGCTGGTTGTGCCGTCCGCCGGAATCGTGGGCGAGACCGACCCGGAACACCTGGGGATCAGTCTTCCCATCGCCGGGCTCGCGGGCGACCAGCAGGCCGCGCTCTTCGGGCAGGGGTGCTGTATCGATGGACTGGCCAAGAACACCTATGGGACCGGGGCCTTTCTCCTGGTCTACACCGGTCAGCATTTGCCGGAGCCGGCTCGGGGAGTGCTCGCGACCGCCGCGTGCGGCCCGCGCGGCGAGCCGGCGTACGCGCTGGAAGGCAGCGTCTTCATCGCGGGGGCAGCCGTGCAATGGCTGCGGGACGGGCTGGGGCTCATCATGAGCGCGCAGGAGACCGAGGCCATGGCGCGCACCGTCTCTGACAGCGGGGGCGTGCACTTCGTCCCCGCCTTCGTGGGACTGGGCACTCCCCATTGGGAGGCCGAGGCGCGCGGGACGATCACCGGGATAACCCGGGGCACCGGCCGCGCCCACCTGGTCCGCGCGGCCCTGGAGGCGATGGCCTTCAGCAGCGCCGATCTGCTGGACGCGATGACCGCCGATGGCAGACACCGGGTCCCGGTCCTCAGGGTCGATGGAGGCGCCGCCGCCAACGACTGGCTGATGCAGTTCCAGGCAGACGTGATGGGCGTGCCGGTTGAACGCCCCGATATGGTGGAGACCACCGCACTCGGGGCGGCGGGCCTGGCGGGGATCGCCCTCGGCGCCTGGCGGGATACGGCGGAGTTCCTTCGCGGGCGGCGCTTCGATCGGTTCGAGCCGGGAAGCACGGACAGCGAGCGAGGGCAGCGGCGGCGGGGCTGGGACCGGGCGGTGTCCGCGACGCTCGCCTGGGCCCGGGACGGTCGCAGGGCCGGAGGAGACCGCTAGCCCGGCCGACCACCGGCGCTGGCACCTTGCTAGATTCAGCGGTGGGTCCCTCCGACATCCAAGCGCCGGGGAACGCGTCATGAAGGCTGGTCACAAATTCCTGCTCGGTGCCGCACTCATCGTCGGCAGCGTCGGGTTCCTCATCGCCGAAGGCGTGAAGGAGACCGGGGTCTACTTCCTGACGCCCGCGGAGCTCGCCGCCAAAACTGCCAGCGATCCCACCTTCGTCGAGAACGTCGGGTTCAAGGTAGGCGCCAAGGTGGTGCCGGGCTCGGTCCACCGCGACAACGCCAGCCGCACGATCGATTTCAAGGTCTCGGACGGGGTGAAGACCTATCCGGTCACCTACCACGGGCTGGTGCCGGACACCTTCACCGATGCCAACGATATCGAGGTGGTGGTCGAGGGCCGGCTCGGTCGAGACGGCGTGATCCGGGCCACCGACGTGCTCGCCAAGTGCGGCTCCCGCTACGAGGCCGTTCCCAAAACCTGAGATCCTTCCGATGACGCTGCTGGGACAGTTCGCTCTCTGGGTCGCCCTCCTCCTCGGGCTCTGGTGCGTCGCGATCGCGTTCACCGGGCGCTGGCGCGGGCGGCCCGAGCTGTCGGCCACCGTGGTGCGCTCGGTGTACGCCATCTTCGGCTGCCTGGTGGTGGCGTCGATCTCGCTCTGGAAGGGGCTCATCAGCCACGACTTCAACATCGAGTACGTGGCCGCGTACACCAGCCGGAACCTGCCGCCCTACTTCATCGTCTCCGCGTTCTGGGCGGGACAGAAAGGCTCGCTGCTCTTCTGGGCGGTGGTCCTCTCGCTGTTCGCCAGTCTCGCCCAGCTGCTGACGCCTCGGCGGTACGCGGAGCTCATGCCCTACGTGGCCGGTGTCACCTCCGCGGTAGTGGCCTTCTTCGTGAGCGTGATGGTGTTCGGCTCCAGCCCGTTCGAGCGCCTGCCGTTCACCCCGGCGGATGGCCGGGGATTGAATCCGCAGCTGCAGAACGTGGGGATGGTGATCCACCCGCCGATGCTCTACCTGGGCTATATCAGCATCACTATTCCGTTCGCCTTCGCCGTGGCGGCGTTGCTGTCCCGGCGGCTGGATACCGGCTGGATCCAGGCGATCCGCAAATGGACCTTGGTGAGCTGGCTCTTTCTCTCGATCGGCATCACCCTGGGCATGTGGTGGGCCTACGTGGAGCTCGGCTGGGGAGGCTACTGGGCATGGGACCCGGTGGAGAACGCCAGCCTGCTGCCCTGGCTCACCATGACCGCGTTTCTCCATTCGGTGATGATCCAGGAGAAGCGGGGGATGCTCAAGCGGTGGAACCTGGGCCTCATCGTGGGGACGTTCCTGCTGAGCATCTTCGGCACCTTCATCACCCGGTCGGGCGTGATCGCCAGTGTGCACAGCTTCACCCAGTCCAACGTGGGCTACTTCTTCCTCAGCTTCCTGGTGCTGGCCGCGGTTCTGTCGTTCACCCTGCTGTACACCCGCTGGCCGCTGCTCCAGGCCGATGTCCAGCTCGAATCGATGCTGAGCCGCGAGGCGGCGTTCCTGTTCAACAACCTGCTGTTCGTGGGGATCGCGTTCTCGGTCCTGTGGGGCACCCTCTTCCCCATTCTCTCCGAGGCTGTGCGGGGCACCAAGATCACGGTCGGCCCGCCGTTCTTCAACCGCGTGAACGTCCCGCTCGGCCTGCTCCTCCTGGGGCTGACGGGGGTGGGCCCGCTCATCGCCTGGCGCAAAGCATCGGCGGCCAATCTGCGGCGGCAGTTCCTCGGACCGCTGGCCGCGGGTGGTCTCGTGCTGGCCGCGCTCCTCGCGGGCGGCATGCGCGACCTCTACCCGATGATGGCGCTGGCGCTCGCCGCCTTCGTGGCGGGGACCATCGTGCAGGAGTTCTATCGCGGCGTCCGTGCCCGCCGGCGGATGCATGGAGAGTCGACTCCGGTGGCCTTGGCCCGTCTGGTCGCGCGGAACCGGCGACGCTACGGGGGCTATGTGGTGCACACCGGGATGCTGATCTACTTCGCGGCGTTCGCGGGGATGGCGTTCAAAGTGCAGCAGGAGGCCACCCTCCGGCCCGGCGAGTCGGTCGAGCTCCGCAGCCCGTTCGGCCACGTATATCGCTTCACTCACGTCGGCATCTCCCAGTACGAGGCACTCAATCGGGTGGTCTCCGCGGCGACGGTCGAAGTGGAGAAGGACGGGCACAAGGCGGGCCTGCTAACCTCGGAGAAGCGGCAGCACGTGGACAGCTTCAAGCGGCCGACGTTCGAGCCCTCCACCGAAGTCGGCATCCGCAGCAACCTGCAGGAGGATCTGTATCTGGTGTTCGCCGGCGCAGTGGACGGCACGGAGCAGGCGGTCTACCGATTCAATATCAATCCGCTGGTCTGGTGGGTTTGGTTCGGCGGACTGGTCCTGGCCTGCGGCGGGCTGCTGACGATGTGGCCCGGTGGCGGGCCGACGGTGTCCGCTCCGCGCCAGGCGCAGGCGGGATATCGGGTGACGCTGGTCGGAGCAGGGAAGGATGAGGCATGAAGGATCGCGATGAAAATGCCGGGTTGGGCCGGCGCGCCTTTCTTCGGACGGGGCTCGCGGTGCTGGCAGCGCCGCTGGTGAGCCGGCCTATGGGCGCATCGATGCCGCACATGGCGGCCCTGCTCCAGGCTCCCGCGGTTCAGGATTCGCTCTCGGGCCGGGGCATCATGGGAACCGTGCGTGATCCCGACGCGTTGGGTCGTCCGAGGCAGCCCACCCGTGCTGGCGAGGACGGATCCGAGATTCAGGCGATCGAACAGCGCCTGGCCTGCAACTGTGGCTGCACGCTCGACGTCTTCACCTGCCGCACCACGGACTTCTCCTGCACCTACTCCCCCCGGCTGCACCGCGAGGTGCTGGCGCTGCGGCAGCAGGGGCTCACGGCCCAGCAGATTCTCGATGCGTTCGTGGCCAAGTACGGCGAGAAGGCCTTGATGGCACCGAAGCCCGAGGGGTTCAACCTGGCGGGCTACTTCGTACCGGGCATTGCCATTGCGGCGGCGGGCGCGGCGCTGTTCGCGGTGATCAGCCGCCGGCGCGCCGCGCTGGCCGGTGCGGGTCCACCCGCGCTGGCCGAAGATCCGGGGCATCGCCCCAGTCCCGAGGAGCTCGAGCGGCTCCAGCGGGCCTTGGACGAGGTCGAGGACTGATGACCTGGGAGGCGGCCGTGGCGGCGCTGGTAGGGCTGGCGGCGGTCTGGACGGTGCTGCAGCCGCTCCTCCGCCCGGCCCGCAACGTGGCTCCGGTGTTCGAGCCGCTCGATCCGGAGGAGACTCCCAAGGGCATTGCGCTGGCCGCGCTCAAGGAGATCGAGTTCGACCGGGAGACCGGCAAGCTATCGGACGCCGACTACGAGCTGCTCAAGTCCAGGTACACCGCCGCCGCCCTCGACGCGTTGCGCGCCGAGTCGGCGGTGGCGCCCGACGATCTCGAGCTCATGATCGCTGCCAGGACTCGCGTCCTCCGCTCCGCTGCGAGGCTGGGCTCGCCGGGCGATCCGCTACCGCGCGATCTGTCGCCGGGCGATCTTTCGCCGGCCGACGCGTCGCCGGGCATGCCCTCGTGTTCGGTGTGCGGCCCGCGGCCGGAGCCGGACGCGGTGTTCTGCTCTTCCTGCGGCCGCCGCCTTCCGGTGGCCGGCACCTGCGACCGCTGCGGTGCCCCGCTCGGTCCGGACAGTCAGTTCTGCGAGCAGTGCGGCAGCCAGGTGGCGGCGTGACCCGCGGCCCAGGGCTGCGTGCCTGACGTTGCCGAGGTGCTTCAGTAACTCTTCGAGCTTCACTAGAGGCGATACGTCAGGCTGGCGCTGAGCGTGCGCCGCCACAACGCCCGGGGCTCGAAGCTTGGATCCAGGTCTTCCCGGGCGAAGGGCGACGCGGGTGTGACGGCCATTCCTGCCCGCATGTTGCCGGCCAATCGATTGCCCAGCGGCACGTCCAGACCGAGCGCCGCCGAGACGCCCAGCCGGAGGTGCGACGTCTGGCCCGCCAGCTTCCACAGCTCGAGCAGCGGGCCGGCGTAGAGCCTGACCCGGCTCGCGGGACCGAGCCGGGTAACCCCGAGTGCGATTTCCGGGGAGATGCCGTACACGTCGAGGGCACCCTTGGCAGCCACGACGGCGTCATCTCCTTCCAATGCGAGGCTCGACCCCGCGTACTGGAACCGCAGCCCCACGCCCACGCCCCCTCGCGAGTAGGCCAGGCCAACTCCGACCACGGTGGGCCGGTACGGCCGGAACGAGTGGCGTCCGCCTATCTCCGCCGACGCGCCCCAGAACCGGGCGGACCCGATCTCCGCCGCCACGGCCCACTGCGCGACGCTGGGACGGGGCAACCCCGCCACGGCGAACAACGCGGACAGGACGGCGCGAGCGTGGAATGCGTGCATGGGGCTCACCGCATTTGAAGTTTGAGCCACCCGTTGGTGACGTTGTTCTCCCCGCGGACGATCCAGTTGAAGCCGCTGTGGTACTCGCCAACCACCACGTCCTCGATGGCGTTGCCGATCAGATCGTCCTGCGAGGTGATGAACGAGTAGGCCGCCCGCAGGATCTTCTGCAGCGCGTTGGCCCGCTTGATGAGCTTGGTCAGGCCGCCGGTGAGCGTGTCCTTTCCGCCGGTCAGATTGGGGTAGCTGTTCTGCAGGGTGTTCTGAAACGTCTTGAACCGCTCCCCGTCGAGCCGGATGCTGCAGGCGCCGTCATCGTCCTCGAACGCGACGATCCGGAAATTCTGTCCAGGATGCTGGCTCTTGTACGAGTTCAGCTGGGTCTGGGTGAAGAGCAGCACGCTGCCGGTCCACTCCAGGCTGTTCTGGTCGAAGGCGTAGTAACCGCCGGCGTGCTCTCCGGCGCATTGATAGCTGGTGAGCGAGTCGGTGGCGCCCGACTGGCCCAGGATGTGGATCTCATATTCTGGGCTGCCCTTCAACCAACCTTCAAAATCCTGGACGAAGTGGCTGGCGGTCATGTAGAGACCCGGGGGCGCAGTCGTGCCGCCCGTGGAGCAGCAGATGAACGGGGCGGCAGCGGGGTGGTCGAAGTCGGTCTCGACCGGAACCAGGGCGAGGACGGGCATGTCCGGTGGCTGGTCGGCGCGCAGGATCCGCCGGCGCCCCCGAATGTCATACGCCACCGGAGCTTCACGATCCTCCCGCTCCGTGGCCACCAGGATGTTTTCCCCGCCGGTCCACCGCGCCCGGTGCGCCGGCACCGGCAGGTAGAGCTCCAGCGAAATGGCCTGGCGCGCATCCGTTTCGACGCCGGCCTCCGCTTCGCCATTCAACCGTGCCACTTGGCGCAGCGCCCGCCGGTTGCCACCGGCGAGGAACCGCTGAAACTGTACCTTGTGCTCTCGGACGGTGGACCGATCCAGCTCCGACTTGAGGTAGGCACGGAATCCGGCATCCGCCATCGCGCGGGCGAGGCGGTGGGCGAGGCGCTCGCGGATGGCCCGCTCGTCGGCGGAGCGTCCGGGTGTGGCCGCGTGAGTGGCTCCGACGGCGACGCCGTCGACCGGCTGGGTGGGTGTGCCACGCTCGCCGCAGCCGATGGCCGCGGCCAGCAGGGTGAAAGTTGCGAGTCGAATGAGGCGGGGCATGGCTCCTCCTTGAGTGGGTCACTCGCGCTGACGGCCCGCGCAGGGGTTCGACGGCGCGCCCAAGGTACGAGCGGTGGGATCGTGGTCCGGGATCGGGATTCTGCCGAGCGGAACCGAAAAGGGGGCGAAGCGGCTGGGATTGCGGTGGCGGCGCTCAGGCCGCATGCTCCAGCAGTCTGATCACCAACCCGAGGAAGGACGCTATGAATCCAGGACTCTCGGCCGGCGTACTGGCGCTGGCGCTCGGTACCGCAACCGCATGCGCCCAGGTGCCGCCGGCAGAGCAACAGATCGCCGCAGCCGTGCTCGCCCTGCCCAAGGAGTTACGGCAGGACGCGACGGTGCTGGGCTACGTCTCGAAAGGGAAGCTGGTCGAGCTGCGGAAGGGCACAGGGTCGATGGTGTGCCTGGCGAGCAATCCTGAGGAGAAGCAGTTTCATGTCGCCTGCTACCACCGCTCGCTGGAGCCGTTCATGGCTCGAGGCCGTGCATTGCGCGCCGCGGGGGTGACCGGTGACTCGGTGGACAGCGTCCGCTTCGCCGAGGCTCGCAGCGGCAAGCTCGCGATGCCGGCCAGCGCGGCCATGCTGTACTCGCTCACCGGTCCTGCGGGAAGCTTCGACCCGGCCACCGGCACCGCGCCCAAGGCGAGGCCGCTCTTCGTGGTCTACATCCCCAACGCCACCGCCGCCTCGACCGGCCTCTCGGCGGAACCGGTCCAGGACGGGCCCTGGATCATGTTTCCGGGCACGCCGAAGGCCCACATCATGATGCCGTCGGGCATGTAGCCTGGAGCCGCCCGGCTACCACTCCATTCGTTCCAGTCGCCGGGCGCTCATCCGGAGCGGCACCAGGGTCGCGCTCACGCAGACCGCCACCACCGCCCCTCCCGCCAGGACCAGCTCCGGCGTGATCCCCACCGCGTCATGCCGCTGCCAGGCCCGCAGGACCGCGGTCACCGGGATCGCCTCGATCATGATGATCGTCGCCAGCAGGATCATGCTGCTCATCATGTAGACCACGCCGCCGAAGCTGGTGGGGATCTGAGCGGCGTTGGCGGTGCCGAACTGGGGATAGAACACCCCGAAGGTGAGGGCCATGGCGCTCACCGCGAGAGTGTAGAGCACGATGGTGCCGACGCTCAGCGCCATCATGAAGGGGCTCACCTGCAGCAGGTAGTTGGTGAAGATGGTAATGATCAGCGCGAGCAGCAGCAGCGGCACGGTGCCGATCCAGTACTTGCTCCAGAGCATCGCCTCCGGATCCAGCGGGCTGGAGCGGAGCAGCCACATCTGACGCCCCTCGAGCGAGATCCCCGGGAACACGAAGCGGGCGGCCACCGCCGCCAGCACGAACCCCGCGAGACCCATGTTGAGGAAGGAGACGATGGTGACCAGGCCGAACGGCACCCGCTCCCCCGAATGGATCGGGAGGGAGTTGATGTTGAAGAGGTAGACCAGCAGCAGCACCGCCAGCAGGATCAGCTGGCTCCACTGGGAGTTGTCGCGGAAGAAGAGCCGCAGGTCCTTGAGGATGAACTCCCGCTTGATCGGCGGCAACCAGCGGAGCGCGGAGGAGAGCGGCCCCCGCAGAGGGCGGCGCACCTTCCGCTCGGCCCCTTCCTGTGCCTTCGAGAATCCCGAATAGAAGAGCTCCCGATGCACCGCCGCCCCGGCCGCCAACACCAGCACCGCGGCGCCCCAGATCCGCATGATCGGCAGTGGGTCCCCCACCCGGGTGAGCCAGTTCATGAGGATCGCCGACGCCCACTCGCTGGGCAGCCAGGGACTGGTCGGCGTGCGGAGCACGGCGAGATAATCGACGAAGTTGCGGAATCCCTCCGGTCGGGCGAGCTGCTCCGGCCGGATGAAGCGGAGCAGCAGCACCGCGACTGCCAGGCCGCTGATGGCCACCAGGCCGAGCAGCTCGCGGGTCCGGCGGGCGGGAAAGACGTTGACCAGGAGCACTGTGAACACGGTGCCCACCGCCGCCGGCAGCACCAGGAACGGGACGAATGCCACGAGGGCCACCAGCGGGAAGAGTGGTCCCCCGTGATAGGCCATGCCGTAGGCCGTGAGGATCGGCAGCGCCAGCAAGGCCACCATCCAGGACGAGTGCACCACGGTCTCGCCCAGCTTGCAGAGGTACAGCCGGTACCAGCCGATCGGAGCGCTCACCAGCAGGTCCAGGTCCTTGGCCAGGAAGAAGGTCGAGAGCGCCGTGATCACGTTGGAGAGGAGCAGAATGGAGAGAAAGGCCAGCAGGATGATGCCGAGCACCTTGGCGGCGAGGAGGTCGCCGATGTCGGCCACACCGCGGGTGTAGTACAGCACCCGATAGGCCACACCGAAGAGCGCCGACCAGAACCCGATCCCGGTCACCCCGAGCAGCAACAGCTTGGGCCAGGAGGCGTTTCGCTCCTGCCGCATACGGGCCGCCGCCCCGCGCCAGATCGGCGTGAGGATGGTCCACAGGCTGGGCTGAGGCGGTAGACGTCTCGCGGAGGGCTCAGGCATCGAGCACGGCGTCGAGCTGGTGGGCCTGCAGCCCGCCCGTGAGCTTGAGGAAGAGGTCCTCCAGGCTGGTCTGTCCCGACGCGGTCTGCTCCCGCAGCTCGGCCATGGTGCCCTGCGCGGCGATCTTTCCCCGATATACGATGGCGATCCGGTCGCACATGACCTCCGCCACCTCCATGGTATGCGTGCTCATGAGGACCGTCCCGCCCCGGTCGACGAACTGGCGAAAGAGGTCCTTGAGCAGCCGGGCGCTCTTGGGATCCAGTCCGACCATCGGCTCGTCCACCACGATCACCTCGGGGCGGTGCACCAGCGAGCCGCAAATAATCAGCTTCTGCCGCATGCCGTGGCTGTAGGCCTCGGTCAGCTCGTCCTTCCAGGGCGCCAGCTCGAAGAGCTCGAGCAGATCGTCGATCCGCCGCTCGATCGTCGGCCCCTGCTGGCCGTAGAGCGCCGCCGCGAAGCGGAGAAACTCCCGGCCGGTAAGCTTGTCGTACACGAAGGGCCGGTCGGGGATGTAGCCCAACCGGGCCTTGGCCTCCAGCGGCCGCGTCTGAATATCGATGCCGCCCACCGTGATGGTGCCGCTGGTGGGCCGGAGAATACCGGCGATCATCCTGAGCGACGTCGTCTTGCCCGCGCCATTGGGCCCCAGCAGCCCGAAGAGCTCGCCCCGCTGGACATCGAGATCGAGGCCGTCCACCGCGGTGAACTTGCCGTAGCGCTTGGTGAGCGCGGTCAACCGGATCACGTCATCCTCCGTACGATGGCCTCGACCACTTCCCGTTCCGCTTCACCAGCCACCACGATGCGCAGCTCCGCCGGGCAGCCCGCCGGTCCATGCCGGGGAAACGTCTCGGCCAGCAGCGCCGCGGACTCCTCCACCGAGAGCTGTCCCGCCCCGGCCCCGATCAGCGGCGCCGCCAAGGTGGCGAGTCCCCAGTCGCTGGCGCGCTGCCAGGCGGAGATCAGCGCCCGGCGGACCACCTCCCGGCCCACCGGCGCGTTGCCGTCGAGGATGACGGCGTGCACCACGTAGTCCGCCGCGAGCTCACCGCTCCCGGTGACGACCGCGGCCCCGG
Organism: Gemmatimonadales bacterium; assembly: GCA_036265815.1. Lineage (NCBI taxonomy): Bacteria > Pseudomonadati > Gemmatimonadota > Gemmatimonadia > Gemmatimonadales > Gemmatimonadales bacterium. The sequence goes on along the minus strand of DATAOI010000062.1, from coordinate 28,277 downwards.
CCTCCAGCGGCATGCTGATTCTGCGCTGGAGCGCGAACCGGTCCCCGGCGAGTCCGTCGATGCGGGAGGCGGCCGCCGTGGCCGGATCGAGGCTCGCGTTCGCCGGCCGGACCACCGCGTCCACCGCGAGGGCCGCCAGATCATCCACGACGACCCGGATCACGACTCGGCGAGCTCACGCCCGCGTCGATACATCTCGCGAGCCTCTTCCGGGCGGCCGAGCCGATCGAGGATGCGGCCGAGCAACTGGTGGGTCTTGGCGTCGGCCGGGTCCAGCTCCAATGCCCGCGACACCGCGGTCCGCGCGCCGATGAGATCGCCGGCCTGGTTGAGCGCCTCTCCCAGGTAGTAGTGGGTCCGCGGATTGTCGGGCTGGAACTCGAGCGAGCGGCGGAAGTGATGAGCCGATTCCGCGATGAGTCCCTTGCGCCAGAGGAGGAGCGCCAGCTCAAAATGCGCCGGCGCGTGCGACGGATGCAGCCGAAGCGCCCGCCGAAGATCCGTCTCGGCTTCCAGGTAGTGGCGGAGCCGCCCGTGGAGCCCGCCCCGCAGCACTAGAAGCTCAGTTTGGTCCGGCGTCATGGTGAGCCCGTCGGAGAGGACCTGCAGGGCCTCCGCGGTGTCGTCGAGACTCACCAGCAGTCTGGCCAGGTGGAGACGGGCTTCCAGCTGATCGGGCGCCGCGGCGAGCAGCGCACGATACACGGGCACGGCCGCTCCGGGAAGCGGTCCCCGCGCGAGCGCGTCCGCCCGCTCAAGACCGCTCGGCTCGGCCACGGCGGGACCGCTTCCGGCCGGCGGGGGATCGGCGGAGCCGTCAGAGAAGAATGTCATTGAGATGCCCGAATGCTAGAAGCGCAGCTTCGAAACGGGAAGAGAGCCCATCGCCCACCCACGACGATACTGTGACCGCTGCCGGCATTTTCCGATCGGGCACCCGTTGACCCCCGGTGCGGGCTTCGGGTAGCTTTCGGGGCTATGGCTCAGGAATTTCTCGTTGTGCGGGGCGCGCGGGAGCACAACCTCAAGAACATCTCGGTGGCCATCCCGCGCAACCGACTCACCGTGATTACCGGGCTCTCCGGCTCGGGCAAGTCTTCGCTCGCCTTCGACACCATCTACGCGGAGGGACAGCGCCGCTACGTCGAGTCGCTATCGGCGTACGCCCGGCAGTTCCTCGGCCTGATGGAGAAGCCCGATGTCGACGCCATCGAGGGCCTCTCGCCCGCCATCTCGATCGAGCAGAAGACCACCGGACAGAATCCCCGGTCCACCGTCGGCACCGTCACCGAGATCTACGACTACCTGCGGCTGCTCTGGGCCCGGGTGGGCATCCCCCACTGTCCGAACGACGGCACGCCGGTCACCCGGCAGAGCGCCGCGCAGATCACCGACAGCGTGCTCGGCTGGCCGGAAGACACCCGGATCGAGGTTCTCGCGCCGATGGTGCGGGGCCGGAAAGGCGAGTTTCGCGAGCTGCTGGAAGACGTGCGGAAGCGCGGGTTCGTCCGGGTGCGGGTGGATGGAGAAACCTACGATCTGGGCAGCGTGCCCGTGCTCCAGCGCCGGCGGAATCACGATATCGGCGTGGTGGTGGACCGGCTGGTGGTGCGGGCACAGGACCGCTCGCGGCTCAACGACTCGATCGAGACCGCGCTCAAGACGGCCGACGGGGTCGTGGAGGTGGTTCGCTACGGGCGCGCGGGCGAGCGCGAGTCCGTGATGTTCTCGGAGCGGTTCGCCTGTCCGGCGTGCGGACTCTCGCTGCCCGAGCTCGAGCCGCGCCAGTTCTCCTTCAACTCGCCGTTCGGCGCCTGTCCCGACTGCCACGGCGTCGGCACCCGGCGCGAGATCAACGCCGATCTGGTGCTGGGTGATTCCAGCATCTCCATCCTGGAGGGCGTGATCCTTCCCTGGGGGGAGCCCAGCGGCTATCTCCGGAAGGTCGTCCTCCCGACCCTCGCCAAGGCGTTCAAGTTCGACCTCAATGCGCCCTGGGGCGAGATCAGCGAGTCGGCCCGGCAGGCGCTGCTCTATGGAGCGCCAGGACGGTTCCGCTTTCAGACCGATGGAGCCCGGGGGCGTGGCGAGTACGAGAGCGAATGGGAGGGGATCCTCAAGAACGTCGAGCGTCGCTATCGCGAGTCCAGCAGCGACGCAGTGCGGACCGCGCTCGAGGAGTTCATGATCGAGCAGCCCTGCCAGACCTGCGGCGGCAAGCGGCTCCGACCCGAGAGCCTGTCGGTCCTGATCCATGGGCGGAGCATCGGCGACGTGGTGGACCTGCCGGTGGAGCGGGCGATCGACTTCTTCGAGGCCATCCCGCTCCGCTCCAACGGGAGCTCGGGGATCGACGCGGACATCGCCGGACCTATCCTCAAGGAGGTCATCGACCGGCTCCGGTTCCTCCGGGACGTGGGCCTCGACTACCTCACGCTGGGACGCGGCGCTACCTCACTCTCCGGTGGAGAGACCCAGCGGATCCGGCTGGCCACCCAGATCGGCTCCCGGCTGGTCGGGGTGCTCTATATCCTGGATGAGCCCAGCATCGGCCTGCACCAGCGCGACAACGAACGCCTGCTGGGGACCCTGCGAGGCCTCCGCGACCTCGGCAACACCGTGATCGTGGTGGAGCACGACGCCGAGACCATCGAGTCGGCCGACCACCTGATCGACCTCGGGCCGCGGGCCGGCCGCTTCGGCGGAGAGGTGGTGGCGGAGGGTACGTTGCAGGAGATCGTCCGCCATCCCGAATCGCTCACCGGCCGCTATCTCCGGGGCGAACTCCGGGTGCCGGTGCCCCGGGGCCGGCGGGAGGCGCCGGCCAAGCACCGGCTCAAGATCGTGGGGGCGCGCGCCAACAACCTGAAGAACCTCACGGTGGAGATTCCGCTCGGGCTCTTCGTCGGGGTGACCGGCGTGTCGGGCTCGGGAAAGTCCTCGCTGGTTACCGACATTCTGTACCAGGCGCTGGCCCGGCATTTCTATCGCGCCAAGGTCGTGCCCGGGACACACACCCGGATCGAGGGGCTGGACCAGATCGACAAAGTGATCGACATCGACCAGAGTCCCATCGGCCGTACGCCGCGGTCGAACCCCGCCACCTACACCGGCCTGTTCACCCCGATCCGCGAGCTCTTCACCCAGCTTCCCGATGCCAAGATGCGGGGGTACGGACCGGGGCGGTTCTCCTTCAACGTCAAGGGAGGGCGCTGCGAGGCCTGCCAGGGCGATGGCCTGGTCAAGATCGAGATGCACTTCCTGCCCGACGTGTACGTGCCGTGCGAGGTCTGCAAGGGCCGGCGCTACAACCGGGAGACGCTCGAGGTGCGCTACAAGGGGCGCAGCATCGCCGACGTGCTGGACCTGACCGTGGCCGACGCACTGGAGTTCTTCGCCAGCCAGCGCCGGATCGCAGAAAAGCTCGAGCTGCTGAACGACGTGGGCCTGGGCTACATCCACCTGGGCCAGGCGGCCACCACCTTGTCCGGCGGCGAGGCGCAGCGGGTGAAGCTGGCTACCGAGCTGGCCAAGCGCGACACCGGCCGCACCCTCTACATCCTGGACGAGCCGACCACCGGTCTGCACTTCGAGGACGTCCGCTTGCTGCTCGAAGTGCTGCACCGCCTGGTGGACAAGGGCAATACCGTGGTGGTGATCGAGCACAATCTCGACGTCATCAAGACGGCCGATTGGATCATCGACCTGGGGCCTGAAGGGGGCGAGCGTGGGGGTACCGTCGTGGCGGCCGGAACGCCCGAGGAAGTGGCCGCCGTTCCGGGCAGCCACACGGGGGAATTCCTGCGCAAGGTGCTCGACTAGTGAGCGCCGCGCGCAGGCGTCGGGCCGCTGCTACTTCTTGGTCGCTCCGAAGGTCGGCGTCTTGGCCGCCGGATCGATCTTGAACCAGAGCCACATCCCTGAGAGCGCGTGTCCCGGCACACCGCAGATGATCCGATAGCTGCCGGACTCCGGCGCCTGGAGCCGGACGACGTCCTTGGCACCCTGCGGCAGGCCCTCCACCACCTTGTTGGTGTAGGCCCGGGGAATCGCCGGATCCACGCCCGAGTTGGGCAGCGGACCTTCCCCGGAGGCCACCTCGGCGCTGTGGGGCGTGCCGTCGTTCTGCACGAAGTTGATGACCACGGTACTCTTGGGCGGGACCGTCAGGGTGGCGCCGCCGTTGGTGAAGCCATTGAACGAGAAGGGTCCGGCCTCGAGCTTGAAGGTGACCGTGTTGCTGGCGGCATCGTAGGTGACCCATTCGTCCCCTTGTGCCGGGGCGGCTGGAGCCGCGGAGTCAGCTGGGGCTCCAGGGTGCTCCGCCGGCGCGGCGGGCTGCTGCGCCGGAGCCGACGGCTTCTTCGCGGAAGACGCCGCTTTCCTTTCCGCCGGAGCACTCTTGTTGACCGCGGCCGTGACAGGCGCGGCCGCCGCTGGCGCCGGCGCTTCCGCCGCGGAATCGGAAGCGCTGGCGCTGCTCGCGCCACCGAGCGCCGTCTGGGAGTCGGCGGGCTGCCCGGGGGACGGTGTGGCAGCAGCCGTCCGCTCGCCGGCGGTCTGGTCCTCATGACGCGGCGAGCAGGCCAGGCCCAGGCACACTGCGATCATGAGCGATCCCCGACCGGGCAGAATGGAGTTGGCGCGCATTCGGTCCTCGCAGTCCAGACGTTTCCGCCTTGAAACAACAGCGCGCCGAGGCACGAAGTATCTCCAACAGCTTCCGCGCTCGACCCGATGAGATCCCCCGAAGGGATAGCCCTGGCCGATCCAATTCTCAACCAACATCACACCCGAGAGCATCCGTGATCCGTCGCCCGCGCCTCGCGCTCGCCTGTCTGCTGCTGCTCTGCCCGCTCGCCGCCGTCGCTCAGCAGGCCGACTCGAGTCTCCTGACCATCGGCCGGGTGTTCGGCTCGGGGGAGTTCGCCACCCAGCCGTTCGGCCCTTCCCGCTGGCTATCGGAAGGCTCCGCCTATACGACGCTGGAGCCCGATTCGGGAGGGGACGGGCAGGACCTGGTCCGCTACGATGTGGAGAAGGGCACCCGGTCGGTCCTGGTCGCAAGCCGCGCGCTGGTGCCACCCGGCGATAGCGTGCCGCTCGAGGTGGAGGACTACAGCTGGTCGCCCGACGGCAACCTGCTCCTGGTCTTCACCAACACCCAACCGGTGTGGCGGCTCAACACTCGGGGCGACTACTGGGTGCTCGACCGGCAGTCCGGCAAGCTCCGCCGGCTCGGCGGCGCGCAGGCGAAGCCGTCCACTCTGATGTTCGCCAAGTTCTCGCCCGATGGCCGCCGGGTAGGCTACGTGCGGGAGAACAATCTGTATGTGGAGGATGTGGCGACCGGCACCATCACGCCCCTCACCACCGATGGCTCGCGCACCATGATCAACGGGACCTTCGACTGGGTCTACGAAGAAGAGCTGATGAACAATTACGCGGACGGCTGGCGGTGGAGCCCGGATGGCCGGAGCGTCGCATACTGGCAGCTCAACGCAGACCAGGTCCGGAACTACGACCTCATCAACGACACCGATTCGCTCTACAGCCGGGTGACGCCGGTGCAATATCCCAAGGTCGGGCAGGCCAACTCGGCGGCCCGGATCGGCATCGTGAGCGCCGCTGGCGGGCCCACCCGGTGGCTCGAGATCGCGGGCGACCCACGCGAGCACTACATCCCGCGGATGGATTGGGCGGCGAGCTCAGACCAGGTGCTTCTCCAGCGCCTCAACCGGCTGCAGAACACCGACGAGGTGATGCTGGGCGACGCGCGCACCGGCCAGGTACGGACGGTCCTGACAGAGCGCGATTCTACCTGGGTCGAAGTCGTCAACGAGGTGGTCTGGCTCAACGGCGGAAAGAGCTTCACCTGGGTGAGCGAGCGCGACGGGTGGAATCATGTCTACGTGGTGTCTCGGGACGGTACCTCCACCCGGCTGGTGACCAAGGGCGCGTTCGATGTACTGGAGATCAAGGGCGTGGACGACAAAGGCGGCTGGCTCTACTTCATCGCCTCGCCGGACAATCCGACCCAGCGCTACCTCTTCCGGGCACGGCTCGACGGGAAGGGCGCGCCCGAACGGCTCTCGCCCGCGGGGGAGCCCGGCACCCATGGATACGACCGCGCGCCGAACTTTCGCTACGCCATCGAGACCTACTCCCGCCTCGGCACTCCGCCGGTCACCCGGCTGGTGCGCCTCCCTGGTCATCAGGTGCTGCGGACGCTGGTCGACAACCAGCGGCTCCGCGACCGGCTGGCCGGGGTCCAGAGAGGTACCGTCGAGTGGCTCAGCCTGCCGGCCGAGGACGGCAAGAAGATGCCGGGCGTGCTGATGAAGCCGGCCGGCTTCGACTCGACCAAGAAGTACCCGCTCCTGTTCTTCGTCTATGGTGGTCCCGGAAACACCGAGGTCGACGATCAGTGGGGCGGCTATTACCTGTGGAACACCATGCTCAATCAGAAGGGCTATCTGGTGGCCATCGTGGACAACCGGGGGACTCCGCAGCCGCTGGGCCGCGCCTGGCGCAAGACGATCTACGGCCAGATGGGCGTGCCGGAGACGCGGGACCAGGCGGCCGCCGCTCAGGCGCTGGCCAAGCGCCCGTACGTGGATACCAGCCGGATCGGCATCTGGGGCTGGAGCTACGGCGCCTTCATGAGCCTGAACGAATTGTTTCAACACCCGGAGATCTATCGGATGGCCGTGGCCGTCTCACCGGTCACCAACTGGTCGTTGTACGACAACGTCTACACCGAGCGCTTCAACGGCCTCATCACCGACAACCGGGACGGCTACGATCGCGGATCGCCCATCAGCTACGTGAGCGGGCTTCGGGGCGACCTGCTGCTGGTGCACGGCAGCGGCGACGACAACGTGCACTTCCAGAACAGCGAGATCCTGATCAACGCCCTGGTGGCCGCGAACAAGCCGTTCACCATGATGGACTATCCCAACCGGACCCACTGCGTCTGCCAGGGCAAGAACACGACGGTCCATCTGTTCTCGCTGATTACCCGCTTCTTCGATCAGCATCTGCTGCATCCGGCCGCGGCGCCGGTGGCCGACGCGCAAGCCGCCGTGGGTCGGTAGCGGGACCCGGGGATCAGCCCTACATTTCAAGGTCCCTCCATGGGAGGTCCGCATGACGTACGAAGACATCGTCTCCCTGCTGGGTTACGCGGGCGGCCATGAGCAGGTGGTCCGCATCATGACCTCCGACCGCACCGAAATTGTCGGTATTCCGATGAGCGTGGACACCCACGTCACGGCCCACGAGGTCTACCTGCGTCCGACCGGCAGTGACGACACCGAGATTGCCGTGTCCCTCGGCGCAATCGAGGCGGTAGAGCTGGTGTAGTAGACGACCGCCTCCCCTCTGACGTCCTGTTCAGGCCCTACGCGTTTCGTGGTGAAACATCCGCCGCGACCCCGCCGTAGGGCCTGACCACAGGCACCGGGGAAGTAATGATATGGAAGGGATCCTTGCCATCATCTTCATTTTCGGGGGAGCGACGCTCTTCCTGCTGGCCATCAGTCCGGTTGGTCGGGCGCTGGCCGAGCGCATCCGGGGACAGGCGCTAGCGTCAGCCGACCCCCAGCTCCTGGCCGACGTGGACGCCCTCCGGCACGACGTCGCCGAGCTCCAGGAGCGGGTCGACTTCACCGAGCGACTGCTGGCCCAACGGGAGCACGGCCAGGTGGAAGGGGGTAAGCCCGGATGATCGCGCAGACCCCGATACCGCCGATACCCCCGATGCCACAGATGCCGTTCGATCCCGATCTGATCGTCCCGATCGTCGTCGCCGCCCTCATCGCAGTCACGGTCATTCTCTGGCCGCTCATGCGCGCGCTCGCCCGGCGGCTGGAGGGGAAGGGCAGCCTCGACGCCAGCCTGAAGGCCGAAGTGGAGCAGCTGCATCAGCGGCTGGGCGAGGTCGATGCGCTGCAAGGCCGCCTCGCGGAGCTGGAGGAACGGCTCGACTTCACCGAGCGGATGCTCGCCCGGGCACCGGAGGCGCCGGGACAGCTGCACCGAGGGGATGGACCGTGAGCCGGGAGCGCGGCCGGCACCAGCGCTGAGGAGTGCAACCCGATGGTTGATCTCGGACCTGGAGTAGCCATCCCGCTGATCGTCCTGGCGCTGGGGCTGCTGAGGTTGGGCAAGGGCCCGGTTGGCGCGGCCCTGGCGGACCGCATCAGGAAGCGGCCGGTTGAGCACGATGCCGAGCTGCTGGGCGAGATCGACCAGTTGAAGACCCGATTGGCCGAAGTGGAGGAGCGGTTAGATTTCGCCGAGCGGCTCCTCGCGCGGAAGGAAACGAACGACCAGCTCCCGGGGGGAGTCCATCGATGATCACCAAAGACGACATTCAATCGTTTCTCGACCGGCTGGAGGGCGGCGCCCTCACCGTCACGGAGATCGAACCCAACCTCTGGCTCGCCCGCACGCCGGACGAGGCCGAGGTGGTGGTGCACTACGCGCCTCCGGTGGTGGTCCTCCGGGTCCGGGTCATGGAGCTGCCCGCCAGTGACCCGCGGCGCTCGGAGCTCTTCCGCCAGCTGCTGGAGTACAACGCCCGGGAGCTGGTGCACGGGTCCTACGGCGTCGAAGGCGACCATGTCGTGCTGACCGACACGCTCGAGCTGGAAAACCTCGATTTCAGCGAGTTCGAGGCGAGCTTCGACTCGATCACGCTGGCGCTGGCTTCGCACCTGGCCACGCTGGCGCCTTACCGGGAAAGGTGAAGCGACATGGGAATCTTTGACCGTCTCTCGACCATGCTCCGGTCGAACATCAACGACCTCATCTCGCGGGCCGAAAACCCGGAGAAGATGCTGACCCAGCTCATCGTCGACATGAAGACGCAGCTGGCCAAGGCCAAGCAGCAGGTGGCTTCCGCGATCGCCGACGAGAAGAAGCTCCAGTCGGACGCGGAGAACATGAAGAAGCAGGCGGAGGACTGGGAGCGCCGGGCCATGCTGGCGGTGCAGGAGGGGCGGGACGACATGGCCAAGCAGGCGCTGGGGCGTTACAACGAGCAGCTGCAGGGCGCCCAGCAGCTGCACGAGACCTGGCTCAAGCACAAGGCGGAAACCGACCAGCTCAAGCTGTCGCTCCGCCAGCTCAACGACAAGATCGAAGAGGCCAAGCGGAAGAAGAACATCCTGGTGGCCCGGGCCAAGCGGGCCGAGGCGCAGCAGCGGATCCAGGAGACCATGTCGGGGATGTCGGACAAGAGCGCCTTCGAGTCGTTTGAGCGGATGGCCGAAAAGATCGAAGCCACCGAGCGGAAGGCGCTGGCCTCGGCGGAGCTGAACGAGGAGGTCTCGGGCGACCGGCTGGCCCGGCAGTTCGAGGTGCTGGAGTACAAGGGCAGCTCCGATCAGCAGCTCCTCGAGCTCAAGGCCAAGATGGGTCTGCTCCCGGCCGGCGGCGCCGGGCAGACGCGGCAGCTCAACAAGGGTGCCGGTGACGTGCACGACGCCGAGTTGGTCGAAGAAGGAGACGAGGGGACCGGACGCTGATGCAGCTGGCAGGAACCCCCCAACGGCGAGGGTTCCCCCTGGGGTGGGTCATCCTCGCGGCCACCCTGGTGGCGCTGGCGATCCGTACGATCGACGTGCTCCTGGTGCTGTTTCTGGCGGTCATCCTCGCCGTCTATCTCAACGCCATCGCCGATTACCTCCACCGCAGATTCGGCGTGCCGCCGACCGCCGGCCTGCTGGTGGGGGTCGTGCTCAGTCTCGGCGCCCTCACCGGCGTGGTAGTGCTCATCGCGCCCGCGGTATCCCAGCAGGTGCAGGACCTGCTGGGAAATCTTCCCGCCTTTCTCTCCGAGCTGGACCAGAGCATCACCCGGATTATTCGGGGGATTCCCGTGCTGGGACGAAGTCCGAGCGCTGGAAGCACCTCGCTCTTCGCCAGCGCGCTCAACGAAATCCTTGGGTTTCTGCGCGGCGCGGCCGTTCCCTATCTCAAGGGGGGAGCCGAGATCCTGATCGAGGCGGTGAGCGTCCTGGTGATGGCGGTCTATCTCGCTCGCACTCCTGCGATCTATACCGAGGGAATCATCGCACTGGTGCCCCCCTCACACCGGGTGCTCACCCGCGCCATCCTGCTCGATCTGGGGATAACCCTCCGGGCCTGGGTGGTCGGCCAGCTGGTGGCGATGATGCTGTTGGGACTGCTCACCACGCTCGGTCTCTGGGTGCTGGACGTCCCCTACTTCCTGGCGTTCGGAGTCTTTGCCGGTGTGGCGGCGATCGTCCCGTTCTTCGGCACCCTGCTCTCGACGGTGCTGCCGGCGCTGTTCGCGCTGGGGGTGTCCGGCCTTGGCAAGGCCTTCGCGGTGGCCGCCGTGGGCGTGGGCGTCCATCTCATCGAGGCCAATTTCGTGGGGCCCTACGTGATGGAGCGACAGGTCAACATCCCGCCCGTGCTCACCATCGCAGGCGTGCTGCTGATCGGGAAACTGTTCGGGTTGGCGGGGCTGGTCGTGGCCGTGCCGATCCTCGCCCTGGTGATGGTGCTGGTCCGGCACATCCTGCTGGGAGAGGTTTACGGCGACCCCGTCGAGGAGATACAACCGTCCGGCACCGTCCCCGCGGAGTCGGAGCCGGTCATCACCCACTCTGCTACCTCCTGAGCGCATGACCACACCGCGATACCTCATCGTCGCCGACGGCGACTTCGGCCCGATGACGTCCAAGACCGCCAACTCGGTAATCCGCTATCTCCCCGAGCGCACCGTCGGCGTGCTCGACCGGCAGCACGCCGGCCGGCCCGTACAGGAGGTGCTCGGATTCGGCGGAGCCATCCCCATCGTCGGTTCGATGCGGGAAGGGTTGGCCCTGGGGCCGACGGCGATCCTGATCGGCATCGCTCCGCAAGGCGGACGACTGCCGGAGGAATGGCGTGCGTGGCTGGCCCAGGCGCTGGATCACGGCTGCGATCTCTGGAGTGGGTTGCACACCTTCCTGAGCGACGACCCGCTGCTGGCGGCCAAGGCGCACAGCAACGGGCGGTCGCTGCACGATCTCCGGCGCCCGCCGGCGGACCTGCCGATCGCCTCGGGGCTGGCCAAGAAGGTGGAGCCGCTGGTGGTGCTCACCGTCGGCACCGACTGCAACGTCGGAAAGATGACCGCACAGCTCCAACTCACCCGGCGACTGAACCAGCGGGGCATCCGCACCCGATTCGTGGCCACCGGGCAGACCGGTATCATGATCGAGGGCTGGGGGATCGCGGTGGACGCCGTGGTGGCCGACTTCGTCGCGGGCGCCGCGGAGCGCCTGGTGCTCGAGGGCAGTCGCGATGCGGACGTGGTGTTGGTGGAGGGGCAGGGGAGCATCAACCACCCGGGTTATTCCGGCGTCACCCTCGGGCTGCTCCACGGCGCCTGCCCCGACGCGCTGATCCTCTGCCACCAGGCCAGCCGGGAATATATCGGCGACTATCGCAGGGAAGCGTGGCTCCGGATTCCTCCGCTGACCGAGTACATCCGTCTGTACGAGACGATCGGCTCCGCGGTCCACCCGACCGAGGTGATCGGGGTCTCACTCAACACCTACGACCTGTCCGAGACGCAAGCGCTCCGCGCCTGCGAGCAGGCGGCGCGCGACACCGGTCTCCCGGTGACGGACCCGGTGCGGTTCGACCCGGGCCCGTTGCTGGACGCGGTGGCCGGAGTGCGGGACCGCTATCTCCAATCACGGCGAACGGCCTGATGCCCGCCGCCTGGGAGCGGCCGCTGGTCCGATGGGCCAGCGCCGGGCTGGTGGACGCCGCCGCCGTCGAGCGCATCAGGGCCTGGGAATCCGCGCACCACGGCAAGACCGGTCTCCGGTGGCCGGTCCGGCTCGCCCTGGGGCTCGGCGGGCTGATGATCTCCGCCGGCGTGCTGCTGTTCGTGGCGGCTCACTGGGATGCGCTGGGGCCGTGGCAACGGTTCGCGCTGGTCGTCGGGACGGTGGGCGCGCTGCACATGGCCGGCGCCGCCCTCGCCGAGCACGCGGGCGGGGTTGCCGCCGCGCTGCACGCCTGCGGCACCGCCGCGCTGGGTGGTGCCGTCTTCCTCACGGGACAGATCTTTCACCTGGAGGAGCACTGGCCCGGGGGGCTCCTGCTCTGGGCGCTGGGCGCGTGGATTGGCTGGGGTCTCCTGAGGCAGTGGCCCCAGGCACTCCTGGCGGCGTTGCTCACGCCGGCCTGGCTTACTGGTGAGTGGATCGTGCGGACCGAGCAACAGCATGGCGAGCTGATCCTGTCCGTAGGGATCCTCCTGTTGGCGCTGACGTATCTGGTCGCGGAGTCAGATGCCCGGGCCGGCGGCATCGCACTTCGTCGCGCGCTGGTCTGGACCGGCGCGCTCGGCTTGATCCCGGCCACCCTCGGATTCCTCCTGGCGGTCCACGGCTTACGACACTATTCGAGCGGTCCGTCGATCGAACTCGCTGTGATGGGCTGGGGCGCGGCGCTCGTGCTGCCGCTGGCGCTTGCCTGGTGGATGCGGGGTCCTGGCGCCGCCGCGAATCTGGCCGCCGCGCTCTGGGTCATGGCCGGAACCTGGCTGGCGCGAGGCGATGGGGTGCAGCCCTACCTCTGGAGCTTGGCGTTCAGCCTTGGCCTCGTCGCCTGGGGTCTGGTGGAGCGGCGCCCGCTGCGGATCAACCTGGGTGTGGCGGGATTCGCGCTGACCGTGGTGGTCTTCTACTTCTCCAGCGTGATGGACCGCCTGGGCCGCTCGGCCAGCCTGATCGGGCTCGGGGTGCTGTTCCTCGGTGGGGGATATCTGCTGGAGCGGGGTCGTCGGCAACTGCTGACCCGGGTCGGGGGAGCGAACGGGTGACTCGGAGAGCGGCGGGCGTGGCCCTGGCCGTAGTCCACATGGCGCTGGTCGGCGCCCTGGGGCTCAAGCTGATGGTGGACCGGGCCCGCTTGCCTCGCGCCTGGGCCCGCACGGCACCCTACGACCCGAGTCTTCCCATCCGAGGCCGCTATGTCCGGCTTCGCCTCCAGGTGCCGATCGCCGGTGCGCCGAGCGCCGCCGGGCTGGACCCCGTGCGCGGCGTCCGCTTGCGCGAGGCCGGGGGACGGCTCGTCGCCGAGGTCGACGACAGCTCCGGCCGGCCAACCGCACGGTGGCAGCCTGGCCAGGGCTCGGCCGTGCTGAGCGAGCCGGTCGTGTACTTCATCCCCGAGCACGCCGCGGATCCGTCGGTGCGCCCAACCGGCGAGCAGCTCTGGGCCGAGGTCACCATCCCGCCGCACGGGCCGCTGCGTCCGATCCGGCTCGGCGTCTGGAAGGATGGACAGCTGAATCCACTCGACCTCCGCTGACCGGTTGGGGCCTTCCCGGCGCGCTGTTTCGCGCCTGACCGGGTGCGGAGGGTGACGTCCGATCGGGAGCAGAGCGCCATCGTGGGCCATGCTCCCGGGCGCACCAGGTCAACTCCTTCCTCGCGTTTCCCTCCTCGCAGTCCTCGGCCATGCTCGGCCCGGAGAGCTCCTCGGGGCGTGGCTTCGAAGCTGCTCGCGTCCGCTCCGCCTCCGGGCGGGGCGGCGCGCCCTCCTGGCCAGCGCCGATCTTGGCTGGCTGCTGCGTCGCTGCGGCCGAGTGGCGGTGCGGGACAGCGGGCACATCGCGGTGCTGGAGGGTCAGCGGCTGATCGGCTGGCGCACACTGCAGATCGTCACCGGCGCGCCGTTCCTGCCAGGCCTGGCAGAGCTCCGGCTGCTGTTTCCGGATCTTCGCGTGAGCGGCGGCCGGATCGCGGTCCCGCTGGCGTCGGGGTCGGCGGAGGAGGCGCTCGCGCTCTGTGTCGCAGAACGCGTCCCGGTCCTCGCCTCCTGGATCGATTATCGCGGGTAAGCAGCGCGGTTGACGCGGCGCGGGCCGGTCCTCTAGGTTAGGGGCCGTGCGATCACCCCGCCTGTATGCTCACAGCTAGCAGCCTTCCGCTCTTCACCGTCGGTGAAGTTCTCCGCCGCCTGGCAGAGATCCTCAAGATCGATGGGGAGGAGCTGGTGCGCGACGGCGCGCGGGTGCTGGGGATCTGGCTCCTCGCGTGGTTCGCCTACCGGGTAGTCCGGCTCACCGCCCGGCGGATCGAGCTCGCCGTCGACGACGGCGACGACTCGGTTACCACGCTCCGGGAGCGGCGGGGCCACACCATCGCCCAACTCCTCCGGAGCGTCGGGCGAGTGGTCCTCCTGGTCATCGCCCTGCTCCTCACCTTCAACGTCTTCATCAATATCGGGCCGATCCTGGCCGGGGCCGGCATCCTGGGACTGGCGATCTCCTTCGGCGCCCAGAGCCTGGTGAAGGACGTGATCTCGGGCTTCTTCATTCTGTTCGAGAATCAGTTCGCCATCGGGGACGTGATCGAGATCGCCGGCAAGAGCGGCGTGGTCGAGAAGATGACCCTCAGGGTCGCGGTCCTCCGGGATGGCGAAGGCGTCATGCACGTGGTGCCCAACAGTGAGATCAAGGTCGTCAGCAACAAGACCCGGGGCTGGTCCCGGGCGGTGATCGACGTGGGGATCGGCTACGACGAAGACATCGACCGGGCGCTTGGCATCGTGCGGGACGAGGCGGCGCAGCTCGCCACGGACCGGGTGTGGAGCCTGCAGCTCGACGGCGCGCCCGACGTGGTGGGGGTGGAGTCCCTGGGCGACAGCTCGGTGGTCGTTCGGACCCTGATCCGCACCCAACCCGGCTCCCAGTGGACCGTGGCCCGGGAGTTCCGCCGGCGGATCAAGAATCGGTTCGACCGGGACGGGGTCGAGATTCCGTTCCCGCAGCGCAAGGTGCACGTCCGGGTGGAGGGTGGCTCCGCCTCTGACGCCGTCACCGCGTCGGCTGGAGCGGCCGGCGCGTGACCCTTCGGCTCTACAACACGCTCTCCCGCCAGATCGAGACCTTCGAGCCGCTTCAGCCGGGCCGGGTCTCCATGTACACCTGCGGGCCCACCGTCTACAACTACGCGCACATCGGCAACTTCCGCACGTTCCTCTTCGAGGATCTGCTGCGTCGTTGGCTGGAGGCGAGCGGGTACGACGTCTTCCACATCATGAATCTGACCGACGTGGACGACAAGACGATCGGCGGCGCGCTCGAGGCGGGCGTGCCGCTGCGCCGCTATACCGAGGGGTTCGTGGAGGCCTTTCACGAGGACCGGCGCTATCTCCGCATCAAGGACGCGAGCGTCTATCCCCGGGCCACCGACTACATCGCGGCGATGATCACGCTGGTCGAGGGGTTGCTGGCCAAGGGCATCGCCTACCGCGCGGAGGACGGGTCGGTCTACTTCGCCATCGCCAGGTTCCCCGCCTACGGCAAGCTCTCGCAGGTGGACCGCCGGGAGCTCAAGACCGGGGCCAGCGAGCGGGTGAGCGCCGACGAATACGCCAAGGAGGACGTCAGGGATTTCGCCGTCTGGAAGGCGGCCGGCCCGGCGGACGAGAAGGTGGGAGCGGCCTGGGACGCGCCGTTCGGCCGGGGCCGGCCGGGCTGGCATCTCGAGTGCTCGGCGATGGCGCTGGAGCTGCTCCGCCGCACGCAGGGCACCGAGGTGCTCGACATCCATGCTGGTGGGGTGGACCTGATCTTTCCCCACCACGAGGACGAGATCGCTCAGAGCTGCGCCTTTACCGGGCAGGAGCTCTTCGCCCGCTTCTGGGTGCACGGCGAGTTCCTCAACGTGCGGGGCGAGAAGATGTCCAAGCGGTTCGGGAACATCACCACGCCGCGGGACCTGAGGGAGGACGGCGTCGACCCCGGCGCCATCCGGCTGCTCATGTCCCAGGTGCACTACCGGCAGCGGCTCGACTTGACCGACGAGGGCTTGGCCAGCGCGGCGGAAGGCTCCCGCCGGCTGGGCGAGCTGCAGCACCGGCTGCTGGCGAGCCGGTCCGAGGCCGACGCGGCGCCGTTCGCCGAGGCCGCCGAGCGGCTGGGGCGCGAGCTCGCCGACGCGCTGGACGATGACCTCAACGCTCCGCGCGCGGTGGCGGCGATGTTCGCCTTTGCCAGCGCGGCCAACGCGGCGCTCGACGGTGGGCAGCGACCCGGACCACGGGCGGTGGCCGCGTGGGAGCGCGCGGAGGGCGTGCTGGCGGTCACCTCGGCGGTGCAGGTGCTGAAGGTGGGCGCGTCGGCGGTGCTCGCCGAGCGGGGGGATGAGAGCGCACTGGCGGAGCTTCCGCCCGAGGGAGGGAGCGAGGAGGCTCTCCGGGGCTGGGCCCTCCGCTGGGCCGTTCGCCGGCGGGAGGCGAAGGCCGCCCGGAACTACCCGGAAGCGGACCGGATACGGGCCTTGCTGAGGGCGTCCGGGTGGGAGGTGCGGGACGGTCGAGACGGCTCGGTCGAAGTCGTCCGGTCGTAGGGTCTCAGGCCATTGACTCACGCCAACTTGCCCTCTATCATACGGGTCTGTCAAATTCGGCCTGTTCTCTTGCTGACGTAGCTCAATTGGTAGAGCAGCTGATTTGTAATCAGCAGGTTAGGGGTTCGATTCCCCTCGTCAGCTCGGTGGTGCCGACACCCTCGCACGAACGGACCCCGCTTCTTCGCCGGCGGGGTTCTGTCTCAGATGCGGGTGACTCGCAGGCGAGAGCACATCGGGTGGGGTGACCGAGTGGCTAATGGTAGCAGACTGTAAATCTGCCGGGCTAACGCCCTACGTAGGTTCGAATCCTACCCCCACCACTCACGGCGGGACGCGACGGTCGATCGGGCGGACAGTCGGTTGGACGGGCAGGGTAGGAGACGCGGGTGTAGCTCAGTTGGTAGAGCATCAGCCTTCCAAGCTGAGGGTCGCGGGTTCGAGTCCCGTCGCCCGCTTGCATACTGTGGACGCAGCCGGTGGACGCGGAAGGACTGAGATGAGAGGGTCGCTCGCGTAGCTCAGTTGGTAGAGCGCATCCTTGGTAAGGATGAGGTCCGCGGTTCAATCCCGCGCGCGAGCTTGGACTAGGACGGAACGGACGGAGACGACGCACTGCTCCGTCGCATCAGGACTCACACGAGATACTGGAACGACGCGACATGGCCAAGGCCAAATTCGAGCGGACGAAGCCGCATGTGAACGTGGGGACGATCGGGCACGTGGACCACGGGAAGACGACGCTGACGGCGGCGATCACGGCGATCCAGGCGAAGAAGGGGCTGGCCCAGTTTACGGCCTACGACCAGATCGACAAGGCGCCGGAGGAGCGGGAGCGGGGGATCACCATCGCGACGGCGCACGTGGAGTACGAGTCGGCCAAGCGGCACTATGCCCACGTGGACTGCCCGGGGCACGCGGACTATGTGAAGAACATGATCACCGGGGCGGCGCAGATGGATGGGGCGATCCTGGTGGTGTCGGCGGCGGACGGCCCGATGCCGCAGACCCGGGAGCACATTCTGTTGGCCAAGCAGGTGAATGTGCCCTACATCGTGGTGTTCATGAACAAGGTGGACATGGTGGATGACCCGGAGCTGCTGGAGCTGGTGGAGCTGGAGGTGCGGGAGCTGTTGAGCAGCTACGACTTCCCGGGGGACGACACGCCGATCATCAAGGGGAGTGCGCTGCAGGCGCTGCAGAGTGGGGATCCGGCGAGCGAGCAGGGGCAGAAGATCCAGGAGCTGCTGGATGCCTTGGACAGCTACATCCCCCAGCCCAAGCGGGAGATCGACAAGCCGTTCCTGATGCCGGTGGAGGACGTGTTCTCGATCACCGGGCGGGGCACGGTGGCGACGGGGCGGATCGAGCGGGGGGTGGTGAAGGTGTCGGAGGAGGTGGCGGTGGTGGGGTTCAACAGTGCCAAGAAGACGGTGGTGACGGGGGTGGAGATGTTCCGCAAGCTGCTGGACCAGGGGGAGGCGGGGGACAACGTGGGGCTGCTGCTGCGGGGGGTGGAGAAGACCGAGATCGAGCGGGGGATGGTGCTGGCCAAGCCGGGGTCGATCACGCCGCACACCCACTTCGAGGCCGAGGTGTATGTGCTGACCAAGGAGGAGGGGGGGCGGCACACCCCGTTCTTCAAGGGCTACCGGCCCCAGTTCTACTTCCGCACCACGGACGTGACGGGGAGCGTGGAGCTGCCGGCGGGGGTGGAGATGGTGATGCCGGGGGACAACGTGCAGATGACCATCGAGCTGATCACCCCGATCGCCATGGACGAGGGGCTCCGCTTCGCCATCCGCGAGGGCGGCCGCACCGTCGGGGCCGGCGTCGTCACCAAGATCCTGAAGTAGGACGCGATAGATGCCGAGAGACAAGATCATTCTCGAGTGCACCGAGTGCAAGAACCGCAACTTCTTCACGGACAAGAACAAGCGGAAGCATCCGGAGCGGGTGGAGCGGCGGAAGTACTGCCCCCACTGCGATACGCACCGGGTCCATAAAGAGTCCAAGTAGCCGTGGAGCGCGTGCAGGCGGCGGCGCAGCCCGGCAATCGTCTGGTCGGCTGGTTCGGCCAAACGCGGCACTTCCTCGTGGCCGTGCGGGAAGAGCTGCGCAAGGTGACCTGGCCCACCCGGGACGAGCTGATCAAGGCCACGCGGATGATCGTGATCCTCTCGATCGTCCTGGGGATCACGATCGGTCTGCTCGACTGGATCCTCCAGGCCATTCTGGTGAACGGAGTCGCGCGGCTCGCGCGGTAGCGATATGGAATACCGGTGGTACGCGATCCAGACGACGGCCGGACACGAGAACAAGGTGCGCAGCCTGCTGCAGCGGCGCATCGAGGACGATCCGCGCCCGGCGGACCAGAAGCTGATCCGCCAGGCGCTGGTCCCGGTCCAGGAAGTCATCGAGATCAAGAACGGCAAGAAGGTGAACGTCGAGCGCAAGCTGTATCCCGGCTACGTCCTGGTGGAGATGGCCATGAGCCAGGAGGCGCTACACGTGGTGAACAGCATCCAGGGCGTCATCAAGTTCGTGGGCACCGGCAAGCTCCCGCAGCCGCTCCGGCAGGACGAGGTCAACCGGCTCCTGGGCATCGCCGAGGCGGTGGCGGAGACCGAGCCGAAGGAAGAGATCCCGTTCATGATCGGGCAGGTGGTGGAGATCACCGAGGGACCGTTCTCCGACTTCAGCGGCACGGTGGAGGAGGTCATCGCGGACAAGGGGAAGGTCAAGGTGTCGGTGAGCCTGTTCGGGCGGCCGACGGCGGTGGAGCTGGACTACATGCAGCTGAGAGGGCATTAGCGCGTTGTCCGCTCAGCCCGCGACCGCGCGGGTCATCGCGGCAGGATCGGGCGCACCGACGCGCCCGCCGAAACGAGGAGTGTCATGGCAAAGAAGATCCAGGCGTTGGTGAAATTGCAGTGCCCGGCCGGAGCGGCCACGCCCGCCCCGCCCGTGGGCACGGCCCTGGGTCCGCACGGCGTGAACATCATGGAGTTCGTGAAGCAGTTCAACGCCCGGACCCAAAGCCAGAGCGGGATGGTGATCCCGGTGGTGGTGACGATCTTCGCCGATCGTACCTTCACCTTCATCACCAAGACCCCGCCGGCCCCGAATCTCCTGCTCAAGGAGGCGGGGGTGGAGAAGGGGAGCGGCAACCCCAACCGCACCAAGGTGGGGCGGGTGACCCGAGCGCAGGTCAAGAAGATCGCGGAGATCAAGATGGCCGATCTCAACGCCTCCGATCTGGACAGCGCGATGCGGATGATCGCCGGCACGGCCCGCTCGATGGGGTTGGAGGTGATCGACTGATGCCCGCCGCCGGAAAGAAGTTCCGCGCCGCGGTCAGCAAGGTCGACCGCGGGAGAGAATATCCGATCGCCGACGCGGTCGCGCTGGTGAAGGGCACCTCGTTCGCCAAATTCGACGAGACCGTCGACGTCGCCGTGAACCTCGGCGTCGATCCCCGCCACGCCGACCAGGTGGTGCGGGGCACGGTGGTGCTGCCCCACGGCACCGGGAAGCCGGTGCGGGTCCTGGTCGTCACCCAGGGCGACCGGGTGCGTGAGGCCGAGGCGGCGGGGGCCGACTTCGTGGGGATCGAGTACATCCAGAAGATCAAGGACGGCTGGCTGGAATGCGACGTCATCGTCGCGACGCCCGACGTCATGGGTCAGCTGGGCCAGTTGGGGCGGGTGCTGGGTCCCCGCGGCTTGATGCCCAATCCGAAGGCGGGCACCGTCACCATGGACGTGGGCAAGGCGGTACGCGAGATCAAGGCCGGCAAGATCGAGTTCCGGGTGGACAAGACCGGGAACGTGCACGCGCCGGTGGGCAAGGTGTCGTTCTCGCCCGACCAGCTCGCGGCCAACGTCTCGGCGTTCATGGACACCATCGTGCGGGCCAAGCCGGCGGCGGCCAAAGGCACGTATATCCGCTCGGCCACGGTCTCCAGCACCATGGGGCCGGGCGTGAAACTCGACACGGCGGTGTATCGATGAACAAGACCCAACGGCAGGAGACGGTGGAGACGCTGACGGCGCTGCTCAAGGACGCGCCGCACGTCTACGTGACCGACTTCAGCGGGCTCAGCGTGCTGCGCATGACCGAGTTCCGCCGCCGGCTGAGGACCGCCGGGGTGTCCTACGTGGTAGTGAAGAACACGCTGGCCCAGCGGGCGTTCGCCGCGAACGGCATCAACGCGCTGGACGAGCACCTGGCCGGCCCCACCGGCCTGGTGCTGACCAAGGATCCGCTCGCCGCCGCCAAGGTGCTGAACGACTTCGTCAAGGAGTTCGAGCGGCCGGCGGTCAAGATCGGACTGGTGGACGGCAAGGCCGTGGGACCGGCCCACGTCAAGCGGCTGGGCGAGATCCCGTCGCGCGAGGTGCTGCTGGCTCAGGTGGCGGGCTGCTTCAACGGTCTGCTGTATTCATTTGTCGGCGCCCTCGAGGCCCTCCGCGAACAGCGCGGTACCGCTTCTTAACCGTACGGAGATCAGGACATGGCAACGACCACGCTGAGCAACGAAGAGATCCTCGAAGCGATCGGCCAGAAGACCGTCATCGAGCTCGCGGACCTCATCGACGCCTTCAAGACCAAGTTCAATGTGACCGTCGCGGCGGCCCCGGCGGGCGGCGGCGGCGGTGGCGGCGCGGCGGCGCCGGCGGTAGAGGAGAAGACGGAGTTCGCCGTCATCCTCAAGGAGGGTGGCGCCAAGAAGATCCAGGTGATCAAGGTGGTCCGCGAGATCACCAGCCTGGGACTCAAGGAAGCCAAGGATGCCGTAGACAACGTGCCCAGCACCATCAAAGAGGGCATCTCCAAGGCGGAGGCGGAGGAAATCAAGAAGAAGCTGGAAGATCAGGGTGCGGTCGTCGAACTGAAGTAGCCGTCCGACCTGGTACGCCCTCCCGCCATTCGGGCGGGAGGGGTCCTCTCGGCGCTATTTCAGTGAGACGCATGCACCTGAGACGCACTCGGACGTTCCTGAATCTGCCGAGCCCCGGTGGTCATCCCACTTCCGGTGGGGGACCCACGTTGGGGCCATTTGTGTTGCACGCATACGCGCACGGATCTCGCGTGCGTGAGAGTGAGACTCGATGACCCAGAACCGATCGCTGATCACGTTCAGCAAGCGCGAGGGCGGCATGCCGATGCCGCACCTCCTCGACATCCAGACCGCGGCGTTCCAGACCCTGCTGGTACCCGACGACGTCCATGGCGCGCGTCAGGACGTCTCGCTCGAGCGCGTCTTTCGGGACCTGTTCCCGATCACCGACGTGAACGAAAAATACAAGCTGGAGTTCCTGGGCTACTCCCTGGGCGAAGCCAAGTACGCGGTCGAGGAGTGCATCGAGCGCGACATGACCTACGCGGCGCCGCTCAAGGCCAAGCTCCGGCTCGATGTGTACGAGGAAGTCGAGGGCCAGAAGCGGCTCAAGAACGCCATCGAGAAGGAAGTCTATCTGGGCGAGCGGCCCATCATGACCCCGCTCGGGACGTTCGTGATCAACGGCGCCGAGCGGGTCGTGGTGAGCCAGCTGCACCGGTCGCCGGGCGTGGTGTTCGAGGAGGACACCCACCCCAACGGCCAGCGGCTGTTTTCGGCGCGGATCATTCCGTTCCGGGGCTCCTGGGTCGAGTTCACGATCGACATTCACGACGTGATCTACGTCCACATCGATAAGAAGAAGAAGTTTCCCGCCACCGCGCTGCTCCGGGCGTTCGGCCACGGGAACAACGCGGACATCCTGAAGCTCTTTTTCGCCACCAAGGAGCTCAACATCACCGGCAAGCTGGAGGGCCGGCAGGAGAAGCGCGAGGTCCTGGGCTCGCTGTTGGCCGTGCAGGTCCTCAACCCAGAGGACGCGCGGGGCGAGCCGCTGGCGGAGGTGGGCGACGAGCTCACCCAGGAGCGGCTGAACGAGATGCGCCACAAGGGGGTGAAGAGCGTCACCGTGTTCGCCGGGTATACCACGCTCGACGTCCGGGAGGAGGAGCAGCCGACCACCACCCGCGACCGGCACAACCATGTGCTGGCCTTCGACGCGGCCGATCCGGAGACCGGCGAAGTCATGGCCGAGGGCGGGGCGGAGCTGACCGATGCGCTCAGGAAGAAGCTGATCAAGGCGGGCGTCCACAAAGTGGAGGTGCTGCTGCCGGCCGGCCGGTCGGAGTCGCCCCTGATTAAGAACACCCTGGCCAAGGACCCGACCCACAGCGAGGCCGAGGCCCTGGAGCAGATCTATGCCCTGCTCCGGCCGGGCGACGCGCCCAACCTGGAGACCGCGCGGCAGCAGCTCCAGAAGCTGTTCTTCAACCCCAAGCGGTACGATCTGGGCCGGGTGGGCCGCTACAAGATCAACCAGCGGCTCAAGCTCAAGACCGATGCGAACCACACGGTCCTGACGGAGGACGATTTCGTCGCCATCATCCGTTACCTGATCGACCTGCACGACGGGCGCGGCTTCACCGACGACATCGACCACCTGGGCAACCGGCGGATCCGGAGCGTGGGGGAGCTGATCGCCAACCAGTTCTCGGTGGGCTTGAGCCGGATGGCGCGGCTGGTCAAGGAGCGAATGAGCATCAACTCGGATCCCGAGAAGATCTCGCTGGATGACCTGGTGAACGCCCGGACGGTAAGCGCCGTCATCCAGGCGTTCTTCGGGAGCTCGCAGCTCTCCCAGTTCATGGACCAGACCAACCCGCTGGCGGAGCTGACCAACAAGCGGCGGCTCTCGGCGCTGGGCCCGGGCGGGCTCACCCGCGAGCGTGCCGGGTTCGAGGTCCGCGACGTGCACTACTCGCAGTACGGCCGGATGTGCCCGATCGAGACCCCGGAAGGTCCGAACATCGGCCTCATCACCAGCCTCTCGACCTACGCCCGGATCAACGATCTCGGGTTCATCGAGACGCCGTACCGGGTGGTCAAGAACGGCAAGGTCACCGACGAGATCCGCTGGCTCTCGGCCAGCGACGAGGAGGATTACACCGTCGCCCAGGCCAACGCGGTCATCACGCCGGATGGGTCGTTCGTCGACCAGCTGGTGCTCTGCCGCAAGGGCGACGACTACCCGCTGCTGCCGCCGGAGCGAATCGACTTCATGGATGTGGCGCCGGAGCAGCTGGTCTCGATCGCGGCGGCGCTCATCCCGTTCCTGGAGCACGACGACGCCAACCGCGCGCTGATGGGCTCAAACATGCAGCGGCAGAGCGTGCCGCTCCTCTTTCCCCAGGCGCCGCTGGTGGGCACTGGGCTGGAAGAGAAGGTGGCGCGCGACTCGGGCGCCTTGATCGTGGCCCGGCGGGCCGGGGCAGTTACCCGGGTCACCGCGGACGAGATCATCGTCGACGCCGGCGCCAACGGTGCCGCCCTGGGCGACACGCCGCTGGCCCGGCTGCACCAGCACGACCGCTACCGGGTCAAGAAGTTCTGGCGCACCAACCAGGACACCGCCATCAACCAGCGGCCCCTGGTCCAGCTCGGTCAGAAGGTGGACGCCGGCGAGATCATCGCCGATGGGGCGGCCACGGAGGGCGGAGAGCTCGCGCTCGGCAGCAACGTGCTGGTGGCGTTCATGCCGTGGTACGGGCACAACTTCGAAGACGCCATCGTGCTGAGCGAGCGGCTGGTGAAGGACGACGTCTACTCCTCGATCCACATCCAGGAGCTGGAGCTGCACGTCCGCGACACCAAGCGGGGCCAGGAGGAGATCACCCGGGAAATCCCCAACGTCTCGGACGAGAGCGTCGTCGACCTCGACGAGCGGGGCATCGTCCGGATTGGGGCGCACGTCAAGCCGGGCGACATCCTGGTCGGCAAGATCACGCCCAAGGGCGAGACCGAGCTGTCGCCCGAGGAGAAGCTGCTCACCGCGATCTTCGGCGAGAAGGCCAAGGACGTGAAGGACAGCTCGCTCAAGGTGCCGCCCGGCATGGCCGGCGTGGTGATCGACGTCAAGATCTTCAGCCGGATCGAAGATCAGGTGGTCGAGAAGGACCGGGGCGAGCGGATCGGCGAGGTGCGCCGGATCGAGAACGACGAGAAGGCGCGGATCAATACGGTCATGCTGGACGAGCTGGGTCATCTCCTGGCGGGCCAGGAGGTGGCGCTCATGCTCAAGGCCGGCACCGTGG
This sequence comes from Gemmatimonadales bacterium, assembly GCA_036265815.1. NCBI lineage: Bacteria > Pseudomonadati > Gemmatimonadota > Gemmatimonadia > Gemmatimonadales > Gemmatimonadales bacterium. Next base: position 3,729 of record DATAOI010000062.1, on the reverse strand, counting down.
AAGAGTACCTGCCGAGCGGCACCAAGCTCACCGCGTCCGCGCTCGAGGGGGTGGACCTGGGCGATGTCGACCTCAAGACGCTCCGGGTGGCCAACAAGGCGGCCAACGAAAGGATCCGCCAGAGCATCGACATGGCCGGGCGGGAGCGGGCCAAGGTGGAGGAGAAGGCGGAGGACCAGATCGACAAGATCCTCCAGCCGGACGAGCTGCCGCCCGGCGTCATTCAGCTGGTGAAGGTGTACATCGCCGAGAAGCGGAAGATCTCGGTGGGCGACAAGATGGCGGGCCGGCACGGCAACAAGGGCATCGTCGCCCGGATCGTGCCGGAGGAGGACATGCCGTTCCTGCCGGACGGCACGCCGGTGGACATCGTGCTCAACCCGCTCGGCGTCCCCAGCCGGATGAACGTGGGTCAGATCCTGGAGACCCACCTGGGCTGGTGCGCCCGGATTCTGGGCTTCGAGGCGAAGACTCCAGTGTTCCGGGGAGCGGATGAGGCGGAGATCGGGGTGCTGCTTCGCCTGGCGGGCTTCCGCTGGGCCGCCGAAGGTCTCCGGCTCCGCCACGCGGCGCCGGTGCTGCCGCCGGCGGCGATCACCCGGTTGGTGGCCGACCTCAAGCGGGTGGCGCCCAAGGGCGAGCACACCACCCTGGGCGAGGCGGGCATCGCCATGCTGGGAGCCCGGAACGCCTCGGCGGAGACCCGGGAGATCTTCGGCAGCGTCCGGAGCTTCATGGTCGAAGCCGCCAAGGAGCTGGCGGAGCGGGAGCTGACCCAGCGGCGGCAGGAGCTGGAATTCCACCGCGCGCAGAGTGAGCGCGACGACCTGGGCAAGGAGCAGCACAAGGCGTCAGCCAAGGCGGTGAAGGATCTGGAGAAGGCGGCCGCGGCCAGCCCGGCCGAGGCGCTGGAGGCGGCAAGTCACCCGGCGCTGGCCGGGCTGCTGGGGCCCAAGGGTGAATCCGACGTCGACGCGGCGGCCGACGAGCTGCTTCGCGCGGCGGGACTGACGCCTGGTGGCAAGGGGCGGCTCCGCGACGGACGCACCGGCCAGTTCTTCGAGGGCGAGGTGACCGTCGGTTCGATCTACATGCTCAAGCTGAGCCACCTGGTCGACGACAAGATCCACGCGCGCTCGATCGGTCCGTACTCGCTCGTCACCCAGCAGCCGCTCGCCGGCAAGGCGCAGTTCGGCGGCCAGCGGTTCGGGGAAATGGAAGTGTGGGCGCTGGAGGCATATGGTGCCGCGCACGTGCTGCAGGAGATGCTCACGGTCAAGTCGGATGACGTGAACGGCCGCAGCAAGGTGTATGAGGCGATCGTGAAGGGGCAGAATCTCCCCGAGCCGGGGATTCCGGAGTCGTTCAACGTGCTCGTGAAGGAACTGCAGGCGCTCGGCCTGAAGGTCACGCTCGGGACCACCGAAGCCGGCGACGAATAAAGAGGGACGACATGATTGATTTTCGCAGCGGCCGCGAGCCCAAGAGCTCGAGCTTCGACTATATCAGCATCCGCATCGCCAGCCCCGAGGAGATCCGGGGCCCGCGCGATCCCAAGGAGCGCGAGCGCCTGGAGCTCCAGGGGCAGCGCGCCTGGTGGTCGTGGGGCGAGGTCACCAAGCCGGAGACGATCAACTACCGATCGTTCAAGCCGGAGAAGGACGGCCTCTTCTGCGAGCGCATCTTCGGTCCGGTCAAGGACTGGGAGTGCCATTGCGGCAAGTACAAGCGGATCCGCTATCGGGGCGTGATCTGCGATCGGTGCGGCGTCGAGGTGACGCTCTCGAAGGTCCGGCGCGAGCGCATGGGCCATATCGAGCTCAGCGTGCCGGTGGCGCACATCTGGTTCTTCAAGACGCTGCCCAGCCCGATGGGGAACCTGATCAACATCACCCTCCGCGACTTGGAGCGGGTGATCTACTACTCGAGCTACATCGTCATCGAGCCGGGGAAGCAGGAGGTCGAGGCCAACCAGCTGCTCGATGAGGACGAGTATCTCACCCTCCGGGGCAAGGCGCGGGAGGAGGGAGACACCGCCTTCCGGGCCGACATCGGCGCGCCGGCGGTGCGCGAGCTCCTGAGCCGGATCGACGTGCGCCAGCTGGCGGACCAGCTCCGGGCCGGCGTGGCCACCGAGACCAGCCAGCACCGCAAGAAGCAGATGCTCAAGCGGCTCAAGATCGTGGACGCGTTCCTGAGCTCGGGCGACTCGGGCGATCTGCCCAACAACCCGGGCTGGATGATCCTGGACGTGATCCCGGTCATTCCGCCGGATCTCCGGCCGCTGGTGCCGCTCGACGGCGGGCGCTTCGCCACGTCCGACCTCAACGACCTGTATCGCCGGGTGATCAACCGGAACAACCGGCTCACCAAGCTGATCCAGCACAAGGCGCCGGAGGTCATCCTTCGGAACGAGAAGCGCATGCTGCAGGAGGCGGTGGACGCGCTGTTCGACAACGGGCGGCGCTCCAAGGCCATCCGGGGTCGCGGCAAGCGGCCGCTCAAGAGCCTCTCCGACATGCTCAAGGGCAAGCAGGGCCGGTTCCGCCAGAACCTGCTGGGCAAGCGGGTGGACTACTCCGGCCGGTCGGTCATCGTGGTCGGCCCGGAGCTCCGGCTGCACCAGTGCGGCCTGCCCAAGGCCATGGCGGTCGAGCTGTTCAAGCCGTTCATCATCCACAAGCTGGTGGAGAAGGGCATCGCCGAGACGGTCAAGCGGGCCAAGAAGATCGTGGAGAAGGAGTCACCGGAGGTGTACGAGATCCTGGAAGAGATCATCCAGGACCATCCGGTGCTGCTGAACCGCGCGCCGACGCTGCACCGCCTGGGCATTCAGGCGTTCGAGCCGGTGCTGGTCGAGGGCAAGGCCATCCGGATCCATCCGCTGGTCTGCGCGGCGTTCAACGCCGACTTCGACGGCGACCAGATGGCGGTGCACGTGCCGCTCTCCTTCGAGGCCCAGCTGGAGGCGCGCCTCCTGATGATCTCCTCGAACAACGTCCTGAAGCCGTCCGACGGCCGGCCGGTGGCGGAGCCGTCCCAGGACATGGTGCTGGGGTCGTACTTCCTGACCAAGCTCCCGGCCGGCTTCGAGGAGGAGCTCCGGAAGGGCGGGGTGGGCCGGACCGAGGACACCAAGGGGCGGCTCTGGAAGGATGCCAAGTACCTGGGCTCCCTGGCCGAGATCGAGATGGCGCTCTTGAACGGCAGCATCGGCTACCACTCGGCCATCTGCTTCTGGTACGTGCCGCCGCAGGAGACGGCGGATCCCGAGGCCCGGCGGCCACGCTGGCTCCGGACCACGGTGGGCCGGGTGCTCTTCAACAGCATCCTGCCGCGCAGGCTGGTCACCGAGCTCGGCTTCCGGGACGACCTGATGAAGAAGAAGATCCTCTCGGAGCTGGTGCTGCAGAGCTACCGCCGGGCGGGGCTGGCCGACACGGTCACCTTCCTCGACCGGTTGAAGGACTTCGGGTTCCGCTTCGCCACCATGGGCGGCGTGTCGATCGGCATCGAGGACCTGGAGATCCCGACCGAGAAGGCCGAACTGCTGACCGAGGCGGATGCCCGGGTCAAGCGGTTCCAGCGGGCGTACAACACCGGCCAGATCACCTTCGGCGAGCGGTACAACAAGGTGATCGACGCCTGGACCCACGCCAACAACGACGTGGCCGAGGCGATGATCAACTCGATGCGGGTCTCCCGCGGCGGGTTCAACCCGGTGTTCAT
>DATAOI010000061.1 GCA_036265815.1 Gemmatimonadales bacterium | reverse complement strand
AGAACATCTCCCCATTGGCGAAGCGGTTGGGTTTCAGGCGCATCGCAACGCGCTACGACAAACTCGCTCGGAACTACTTCTCAGCCCTGTGCCTCGTTGCCGCCGTGGCATTCTGGCTTTAATCAATTGAGTCTGGACCCTAGACAGTGCGGCGGCGTGATCCTCGCGGCGCATACTTATTGGCACGCCTTTGCTGCAATCGTACTCCCTGGGATCGTGTCCCGACCGCGGCGCCGGGGCCGGAAGAAAACTTCGTCAGGGTCACATGGGCGCCACCTCTCGACCCCTGAGCAGCACCCTTGCGAACGTAATACCGGCCACCAAGCAGATAATGTTTCCGATCTGGCTCAGGAGCACTTTGGCCAGGATGATCTCGCCAAGGACCAGGATTGCGCCGAGCCCGAAACCGAGTGCCGGCCAACGAAATGGACCGGCCGGGAACGCCAGTGACCTTACGGCTAGCGCAGTGCCGATGAAGAATGCGAGCAGAACCGGCAAGAGGGCGACGAAGATCTCGGCCGACTGAAAGACTTCGAGGAGGACAACTGCGGCTGACTGGTCGTGGCCCACGGAGATGAAGCATCCCAGCAGCATCTCAAATACGAAGACCGCCGAAAACGCGCCGACCGAAGCGAGCATGAGAAGGCGTGCAGCATAGCCTGCCGCAGGTCTGTGATCCATCGCCACCTTGGTCAGCGCCAGGATGCCCGGGATGAGTAGGAGCATCCCGGCGAATAAGAGGAGATGAGATACGTACCACCGGAAGACGGAGTCTGCCACGATCGCGACCTGAGCAGCCGCTCCCCAGGTCTCTGCAGGATGGAAGAGGTCTCCGACGCTCATCAGCGCCGGCCCCACTATGAGGCTCGTGGCTCCTGTTACCGCGCGGTACCGGGAGGGGGTAGCATCCATGGCGATACCTCTCTGTGGTTTGAAGTCGCCGAATTCGATACGCCTCACCCGCCGGGGTCCATGCCGCCCCATGCTTTGATGTACTCGCGAGCCATCTGAGCTTGGCGGGGAGTACCTCACTCACTCCGCAACGCCGCGACCGGATCGAGTCTTACCGCCCTGCGAGCCGGCACATACGTCGCGAAGAGCACCACGACGCCCAGGGTCAGCGGCACCAGCACGAAGGTCACGGGGTCGCTGGGCGACAAGCCATACAGCAGCCCTCCCATCGCGCGCGCGACCCCGAACGCGCCCACGAGGCCGATGCCGAGCCCGATCACGCCGAGCCGCGCACCCTCCCCCATCATCAGCCTGAGGACGCCCACCGGCGTGCACCCGAGCGCCAGGCGGACGCCGATCTCGCGCGTGCGCTCGGCGACCGCCCCGGCGACCAGCGCGTACAGCCCAACGGAAGCGATCAGGAGAGCGAGCACGCCGAAGAATCCCGCGATCGTCGCTGCGGTCCGCGACGTCGAGAGTCCGTTGGCGACCGCCTCCTCCAGCGTCGTCTTGCCGAAGGCCGGAAGCGCGGGGTCGAGGCTCGCCAGGACGCCCTCGAGGCGAAGGAGCATGGCGGCGGGGTCTCCTCGCGTGTGGACGACGAGCGTCTGCCAGTCACGGTAGTGCTGGCGTACCGGCAGGTAGAGATGACCGCCGGGCGCGTCACCGATCACGGCGAACTTGGCGTCGTCCACCACGCCCACCACCGTGACCTGTGGTCCCTCCGCTCCCGCGTACCTCACCTGCTGGCCCAGGGGGATCCTGCCCGGCCAGAGCCTGGTGGCAACCGACCGGCCCACGATCATCACCAGCGGTGCGTTGGCGGAATCGCCGGGCGTGAAGTCTCGGCCGTCCGCGAGCCGGAGCCCGAGCGCCGCAATGAATCCATCGGACGTGACGCTGGTGTTGATGCGTGCCGTGCCGTCCCGGGAATTGGCGAGGTCGCCGATATACCAGGCGGTGGTCTGGCCATAGGAATCGAACGGCACCGGACGGGCCAACCCGGCGGCGGCGATGCCGGGGAGCGCCCGGACCCGCGCGAGCACCGCATCGTAGAAGGCCTGGCCGCGCCGCTCGTCGTACCCCTGCAGACCGACGTTGAAGGAGACCAGCGCGCGATCGCGGGCATCGAAGCCGAGATCCATCGCCCGCGCGGCCACCAGACTTCGCACGAAGAGCATCCCGCCCACCAGCAGGACCACCGACAGCGCGAGCTGGGTCACGACCAGCGACCGGCGGAGTCGGGTGGGCCGGCCGCCGGACCACCATGCGGTCTCCGCGCTCGCCGCCAGTGGTACGACGTTCACGCGTGACGCCCGCAGTGCCGGCACCAGCCCGAACAATCCCACGGCCAGAACCGCCACGACGACGGTGAACAGCAGCACCCGCGCATCCGTGCTCGTGGCCAGCCCGACCTCGAACTGCAGCTTGGGCACCAGATACCGCTCGGTGACCCGGTTGGCCTGGAGCAGCGCCAGGGCGATCGCACAGCCGGGGAGCGCCAGCACCGACGACTCGACCAGGAGCTGCCGGATGAGGCGCGCCCGCGAGCACCCGAGCGAGAGCCGGATCGCCGTCTCGCGCGCCCGCGCCGCCGCCCGCGCGAGCTGGAGGTTGGCGAGATTGGCGCAGATGATCGCCAGGATGACGAGGGACCCGAACAGCCCCAGCGCGGACGACAGGACGAGGACGCTCGGCTTGACGTAAGCCGGATGGTCGAACCCGACGCCAGCGGGAACCAGCATGGCGGTCAGGTCGGCGTTGGTCGCCGGATAGGAGCCCGCCAGCTGCCTGGCGAACACCTCGGCGGCCGCCCGGGTCTTCGCCCGATCGGCGCCCGGCTTCATGCGCCCGAAGACCATCAGGTCGCCGCCGCCGCGTCCCTCGAGCTTGCCGGCGGAGCCGGGCTCGATCACCGCGTGCATGCCGATGGGTACCCACATCTCCGGCCAGAAGCCGAACATCCGAAGTCCGCGGAACCCGCGCGGCGCCACGCCGGTGATGGTGAACTCGGTCCCGTTGAGGCGGACCACGCGGCCCACGATGTTCCGGTCGGCCTGAAACCGCCGCCGCCAGCAGTCGTAGCTCACCACCACGAACGGATTGGCGCCCTGGTGCGCGTCGGCCCCCTGGAAGAATCGCCCCGCGGCGGGCGCCATGCCGAGCACGGTGAAATAGTTCTCGGTCACCATCTCGCCCCAGACCATGTCGCCGGCCAAGGACCCGGAGGCGCCGGGGATGGCGACGTTGAGGGGGACCCCCGACATGCCCGCCAGGCCCGCGAACGCCCCGCTCCGCTCGCGATAGTCGAGATAGTCCTCGTAGCCTATCTCGCCGATCCTGCCGGTCCGTGTGTCCCGCTGGAACAGGGCGACGAGCTGCTCGGGGGCCCGCGCCGGTATCGGGCGGAAGAGCAGGGCGTTCACGTAGCCGACCACGATCCCGTTCACCCCGATGCCGACGCCCAGGGTGAGGGCCACCGCCAGCGCGTAGCCCGGACTCCGCCGCATCGCGCGCAGCGCATAGCGGAGATCGGCACCGAGATCGTCGAGCCAGCGCGCCCCGCGCTCGTCGCGCATGGTCTCACGGTGTGCGTCCAGGCCGCCGAAGGTGAGCTGTGCCTGTCGCCGCGCGATCTCCGGCGGCAGCCCCTCTCGCACCAGCCGGGCCTGCTCCATCTCCAGGTGGAAGCTGAACTCTTCCTCCATGCGACCTTCGGCATCGCTCGGCCGGAGGACGGCGCGAAGCCGGGCGATGAGGCCCTGGACCCGGCTCACGAGCCGTGCTCCAGCACCAGGCTGATCGCCGCCGCGAAGCGCTTCCATCGGTCCACTTCCTCGCCCAGCGCGCGCCGGCCCTGCCGCGTGATGGTGTAGTAGCGGGCTTGGCGGTTGTTCTCGGTGGATTGCCACTCGCTCTCGATGTCGCCGCGGTGCTCGAGGCGCTGGAGCGCGGGGTAGAGCGATCCCTGGTTGGCGTCCAGGCGCCCGCGAGAGAGCTCCTGGATGCGGAGCCCGATACCCCACCCGTGGGCGGAGCCGAGGGAGAGAGCCGTGAGAATGAGGAGATCGATGCTGCCGCGCAGCGCATCGGGCTTGGCGGACCGTGGCATGACCCAACCGCCTCTCGTCTGTGTTCTAGAAGTCGAGAGGAGTATCGGGCGGGGTTCTCTCGGAGTCAAGAGGAGTGCGGCGAATCGCGACCGGAGCGGGTCCGCAACAGCCACCAGATCAGGCCAGCCGTCATCACGCACAGGGCCGCAATGGCGAGATCGACTTCGGCAAAGGTGAGGGCCGCCTCGGCCCCCGATGGATCGTGATTCCGCCAGAGCCGCCATTGCTCCCAGGCCTCATACGCACCGACCACCTTACTCCCAGCGATGATCCCGGAGAGGACCACGGCGCCGTACCGGAGCACGTTGCGGAGAGGCCAATTCAATGCTGGGGGAGCGTGAGAGGGTGTCGGAGTTGAGGATCGACCGGTTCACCGATATCGGACGATGGCTCCTCCTTGTCCGATCTCGCTGGTCATGGGTCTCGAGCTGAGCAGCCCGAGCTCCCGGGGCCGGCACCGGCCGACCCCGAGAGCTTCGATATCGTCGGGCCTATTGGCTGCCGAACTTGCTCCCCAAGCCCTTCACCGCCTCGGCCATTCCGCCGGCAGCGCTCCCGGACAGAGCACTGTCCAATTGGGAGGCAATGGGCCCGGGCAGGCGGGTCTTGAGAAAGCCAAGCACGGTATCGACAGCCATGCGCGCCTTGTCCGGCGCGAGTCCAGTTCGTTGGGCGACCTGGTTGATGAGCTCATCCATAAGGCACCTCTCGGTAAGAGAACAAGTCGGTCAATTGACTGTCAATTCAAACATACCCAAGTGGAGCATGCGCTGCCGGCCCGCATTCAGAGGACCTCAGCTTTCCATCTTGTAGACCTCGCGCCGCCCAGAATCCACCAAGTCGTGATAGTCCTTCATGATGCTCTCCATTTCTTTCATGGCGTCCTGATTCTGCCCCCCACCCTGCATCATGCGTTCGAAATCGCCCATGCTCTCGACCTCCATCTCGGCCACAACGGTCCAGTACCGTTCTGCAGAGAAATCGGTCATGACGCGCATCTTTGGCATGCCCACCTTGGTACTGAGCTTGTTCATGGCCAGGAACTTCTCAACCATTGGGCGCACTTTGCCCGGCTTACAGTACATGATCTCGCGAACGAGCAGCATTGAGGTCTCCTAGGTCTTAGGACGGCGGATTGAGGGCAATCGCTGAGCGGTCGTCGATCAGTCGTGCGCCTTGATCAAGCCTTCGATCACTTCGGGTTTCTGCCTCAGCAGTTGCGCCATATGCGTGCGCACGAACTCGGCCGCGAGAGCCACCGATTCGTCCGCACCGGCCTTGTCCTTGAAGACGCCGAATGAGGCGCCCTCACCATCCCCGGTATCCAGCCAGAAGTAGCGGTCGAAGCCCTTGGCTTTGCGGATGATGGGCACGAACTGTTCCTTGATGAGCCGATCGATCTCGGCGCTGTCTTTCTTGTCGAAGTGGTAATGGCGAATGACGGCAAACATGGGATCTCCTTTTGCGTGGTGAACTTGTCGTACATAGCAGCTTAGCGTGGCATCAGGCCGATCGCGAGCCCGCAGTTCCGAATTCTAGGTTCCGCTGAACGCGGGCGCTGGTCAGCGGCAAGCGTGGGTTAGGCGGCGCGAAGGAAACCGTGGACCGAGGCCGTCCGGCTTCTAGGCGGCAGCTGCCTGCGCTGGTGAGGCCGCACGCTGCCGGCATCGGCTAATCACCTCAGCTGGGTGATGCCAAGACCTCATAATGATGGACCATCTGGTCAAAGCGGACGAGCGCGGCTCGAGCCTCCGGTTCAACAACCGCTCGCTCCGGCTGTTCGCCGGCGAAAGCACGGATTGCGTCCATGGATTCCCAGAGGGTGAGCACCAGGAACTCAACCTCCTCCGAGTCACGGCGACGCAGCAGGTAAAGACCCCGGTAGCCCGCCAGCTGCTCGAGCTTCGGCTTGACGGACTGCAGGAGGTGATCGGGATATGCCTGGGCTTCGGTCGCGGCCCCATAGCCGCGCCACGTTCGCACAACCATAGACTCTCCAAGCGCCTTGAGAGGCCGTCAACCTGCTCTCATTCCGACCGGCGAAGTCGCGTCAGCACCCGATCCAAGGCAGCGGCAAAGGCCTGCTTGGCTCGGGCGTCGTAGGGTGCTGGTCCGCCCGTGACGATGCCGGCGATGCGCGCCTGCTCCATGAAGTCCCGCACGGACAAGCGCTCACCGATCGTTTCGGCCGTGTGTTCCTCCCCGCGGGGATCGAGTACGGCGATGCCTTTGGGCACCAGCAAGGCGGCCAGCGGGACATCTTGTGTGACGACCAGGTCGCCCGCGGCTGCCTGGCTGGCGATGTGCTGGTCGGCGACGTCGGCACCACCGTCCACCCACACCGCGCTGACCAGCGAATTACCGGGTGGTGTCTGGAGCCGTTGATTGGCGACGAGAACAGTTTCGATCGCCAGCCGTTTGGCCGCTCGAAACACCAGTTCCTTGACGTCCCGGGGTGCCGCGTCCGCATCAATCCAGATCTTCAGATCACGCTCGCGTCTTGGGTTGATCCCCAACCGCTGGCCTCGGTTTGCGGGCGTAGCCGATGTAGGACACGGAGGTATCCGGACTTTCGCCCAGGTCCATCTCCCGGACGGCCGCCGCATAGCTCAGGAGGCCTCGTTTCCGTCGGCGCAGGGCACGAATGAGACGAAGCGGGTTAGCCCGGGGCTTGAGCCCGGTCAGCCCGCCCGGCACGAAGCCGTGCTGCACTAACTCGCGCCGGAGTTCGGTTGGACGAATGAACCGCTTCCAGTCATGCAGATCTGGTGGCATCAGGGCGGTCCATCGCCACTCTTGAAGCAGCTTGATCACGATCAATCGGCTCTGAGGAGTACGGTTGATGGTGTCATACAGATAGGTTCCTCCAGGCCTCAGCACACGCGCGGTCTCCGCGATGACCTGCCGTACGTCGCTCACGTGCTCCAACACATCGCAGCAATAGACGACCTCGAAACTTTCGTCCGCAAAGGGGAGCGCCTCGCCTAGAGCACACTGGTACCCGATCGCGAATCCCTGACTGGCTGCATGCCTCCGCGCCACCGCCAGTGACTCCTCCGACGGATCCACTCCTGTCACGACGCAGCCCAAGCGCGCGAACTCCTCCGCCAAAAGCCCGCCGCCGCAGCCGATATCCAAGACGTGTAGGCCGACTGGGGCCAGCCGCAACTCCTCAACGAGCATACGCCGCATGTAGCCGAAGCGCGCGGGATTGAGCGCGGCAAGTGCGTGCAGGAAGCCGGCCTCGTCCCACCAGCTGTCCGCCATCCGATCGTAAACGGCGTTGTCTATCGGCACCCGTCCCTACCCTGCCGCAGTTGCCGCCACCAATGGAGCCCCGAGCGTCCGATCCCCGCTCTGAAGAAGGCCTCAGGCTCACTCAGTCCCGGTAGCTACCTTTTCGGCTCATACCGCATCGCCACCGCCCCCGAGCCGAACTCCAGCCGGCTCACCAGCTTCAAGTCGACAGGCTTCGATAGCCCCGCGAACAACGTCGGCCCATGGCCCACGAGCCTGGGCTGCACCACGAGCTCGTACTCATCGATCAATCCCAGCTCCGCCAACGCCAGCGGGAGCTTCACGCCTCCTACTAACAGTCCCTTACCCGATTCCCGCTTGAGCTGCTGAACCGCCTTCCCCAGATCCCCGCGTAGGAGCTCCGCGTTCCAATCGACCCGGTCCAGGGTGCTCGACACGACGTACTTCTTGGCCGCGTCGATTGTCCGGGCGAAGGGTTCCATCCAATCAGGCCTCGCGCCCGTCCGCGCCGGCGGGCGAAACGCTGCCTCCATCATTTCGTAGGTCACCCGGCCAAAGAGGAGGGCATCGGCCCGGTCGAGGTTCTCGACCGCGTGCTGATGCAACTCTTCATCCGCGATCCCTGCACGATGATCGCAGCACCCGTCTAAAGTGACGTTGATGGAATACCGAAGAGGTCGCATTACGTAAGAGTACCACCGATGGGGTAGCTAGCAACTGGGGCCCTTTACCCTCGCCGACCGGCTCCTGGTCCGCACGAACGTACGCATGACGCTCTCGGGCGCCGCCTAACGCGACGGATCGGGGCGGACTGCGATCTAGGCCACGAGGTAAGATCCGCGGTCGCCGCGCCACTAATAGGGAGAAAGACATCCCGGGAGCGGCGCCAAAGGCCTTCATCTCCCCGCGAGGGCCGCCGCTCCCTTCGTGGGCTTAGCCAGGAGGTAGCAGATGTCGCAGTTGAGTGGCCCGCATGAGCAGTCGGAAGGGTCCGCCACCCTGCAGGCGGCGGTGGAGGTGACGTACGGTACTGTCGCCGTGGACGGCCTGAACATCGCCTATCGCGAAGCAGGCGATCTCACCCACCCCAAGCTCGTCCTGCTGCACGGGTTCCCGGCGTCGTCCCACCAGTACCGCAACCTCCTCCCGGCGCTGGCGGACCGGTTCCATGTGATCGCGCCGGACTATCCCGGTTTCGGGTATAGCGACCGGCCCGATCCCGCCACCTGGCCCTATACCTTCGATCGATTGGCAGATGTGGTCGAACGGTTCCTCGCGATCAAGGGCTTCGACCGCTACGGTCTGTTCGTGCAGGACTACGGCGGTCCGGTGGGATTCCGGATCGTGGGCCGCCGGCCCGAGGCCCTCGAATGGCTGGTCATCCAGAACAGCAACGGCTACGAAGTCGGGTTCACCGGTGCGTGGGACGGCTTCCGGGGAGCGCTGTGGAAGAATCGGTCTCCCGAGACCGAGCGACCCCTTGCCGCGTTTCTCGAGCACGACGCGATCAAGGGGATCTATCTCCACGGCGCCCGCCGGCCCGAGCTGATCAGCCCCGACAACTGGGCCTCGGACGACGGCTTCATGCGCCGGCCGCACGCGGTCCGGATCAATCTCGATCTTTTCTACGACTATCGGACCAACGTGCCACTGTATCCCCGGTGGCAGAGGTTCCTCCGCGAGCGGCAGCCCAAGACGATCATCTTCTGGGGGCAGAAGGACATCTTCTTCACGCCCGAAGGCGGGGAGGCCTACCTCCAGGATCTGCCGGAGGCCGAGATGCACCGCCTCGACGCGGGTCACTTTGCCGTCGAGGACCATCTGGACTACATCGTGTCACACATGGGCACCTTCTACGAGAGCGCGGTGCTCGGCCAGCGGTAACGCCGCGCCCTGGGGAAAAGACGTTCGGGTCCGCCCCGTTGCGGCGTCCTGGATAGCACCTGGCGCCTGGGCTTCGGGAGCTAGAAATTCCGGATCATGCTGCCGGGGCTGGATCTTGAGTCTGCCGCCTGGATCGCCGACCTGTCGTCCGATGGGCCGGCCCGGGACGGCGCCACGGCTCGACTGCACGACATCCTGCTTCGCGTGGCGCGGGCCGAGTCGGCCCGCCGCCGCGCGAGCTTGCCGAGCCTGAGCGGTGGGGAAGTGGACGATCTGTGCCTGCAGGCCGCGGATGACGCGCTCATGGCGATCCTGCGCAAGCTGCCCGAGTTTCGCGGCACGGCACGTTTCACTACGTGGGCCTGCAAATTCGTCATCTTCGAGATCTCGACCAAGCTTCGGCGATCGGCATGGCGAGGCCGCCGGGTCGAGATCGGCGAGGCCGCGTGGGCGACGATCCCCGATCGAGGCCCGGCGCCACTGGGTACTCTCCTCGACGCGGAGCTCGGCGCCGCACTGCAGCGGGCAATCAGCGGGTCGCTGACTCCAGCACAGCGGGAGATCTTCCAAGCGGCGGCGATCGACGAGATCCCGATCGACGTGCTGGCCGAGCGGCTGCATCGCACGCGGGGAGCCATCTACAAGATGCTGCACGATGCGCGGAGCAACCTCCGGCGGGCACTGATCGCCGCCGGGTACGAAGGGGCGGTGTCATGACGGGCGCGCCCCTCGACCGTCTGCTCGGCACCCCGGGCCGCGACCCCGGTTGCGATGGGGCGTTCGAGCAGCTGGATCAATACTGCGAGGCGGTGCGCCGGGGTGAAGACGTCGCGGACCGCTTCACCCCCTTCCTCACCCATATCGCCAACTGCGCCGCGTGCCGCGAGGACACCGAAGGAATGCTGGCCGCACTCGATCGGCTGGAGCGGTCGGAGGAGTAAGCTCGCCTCGTGCGGCCGCTACGGCTCGGGTCCATCGACCAGGCTCGGCACGGCGAGGCTTCAGCTGCCGACCACCCATGCGGGTGCGGGTGGGTGTGACTCGGATTGATCACTCCAGCCGGAGAGCGGAGCAGCGACACGTAGGCGCCTCGCGCTGTCGAGTCGTTTACCAGGCGCGTGCGAAGCACCCTATACCGCCTTGTAGCGGCATCGGCAGAAGCCAGGTACTCCGTTCACTGTTCTTTGGCAGCCGGTGTGCGGAAGAATGCTCCGCGCCCGTGCCTCTGCGAGAGTGAACCGGAACGTCCCCAATTCGGATGAACCACTCTCATAGCCGCCGGTGCTTCGACAGGCGCCACAGGCATCCCCCTGGTAGGAGACCGTCAAGACGACGTCCTCTTCGGTTGCAGTCCTGCCCGCGTGGGATCCCGACAGGATCGCTTCTAGCATGCGGCGATCGAGCAATGCCTCGGCGGAGCGTCGAAGGGCCCACTCGAACTCCTGATCGAGGCGGGCCATGAACCACGCACATTGATGCCAATGGATCTCTGCTGCGGCAACGTCATCCCTGGGCGCCAAGGCGATGAAGAGATCACGAGTCACCTGCGCTAGACCGTCCTTGTCATTCTGGGCTGCGCGCAGTTGTGGGAGGAACTGGGAGACCACCTTAGCGTTGGCCGGCGATTTCTCCTTCAAGGAGTCAAGGGCCTTGGTGACGGTGTGTTGGGGTTCCGTAAGCAAGGTGGAGCGAAAGACCGATTTGAAGGCCGGGTACATCCAGTTGTTGCAAGCTCTACACTTGCTCCGCGCTCGAGGAATCCGCGATAGCGCTACCTGACACGTTGGACAAGCCAGAGCGGTGGCATTTGCCATTCAGCCATCCCTAGTTAGGAGTTCAGCGATGCTCGTGCGGTGCGCCTGACCCAGTCGCGGTCGACCACGATGTCATGGATCTGCGGATTGGCGACTAGCATTTCGGCATAGACCAGGCTTGGCGCCCCGGGACCCCCGCTCAGGAAGATGATGGGATCCTTCGGACCGGCACTTTGACGGGGGTGGACGATCATGAATGCCAGCTCGATGCCTCGAGCTGGCTGATCGTAATTCTCGGGTACCTCGAGCCGGCCGCACTCGACCGGTAGCAGCGGTTTGCTCGAATCGAATGGCCAGGCGACCCGCTCGCACGACCTTCGAGCTTGAAATGGGGCGGCCGCCTCGAGCGCGGTGGCCCCAAGTAGAGCGGTGCTCGACCTCGCCAACAAGAGGTGCCGAACGACGCTCTGGAACACTCGGAAGCGCGAGCTCTCGGCCTGTGGCGCCTTCATCAGAAAAGAGTCGCACCGAACAGTGCGGCGGTCAACTCAGACGGTCACTCAGCGCGGCGCTCCCGGGCCGGAGCTCACTCCGTCCGGCGGGCGTGATGCGAGATACGCGGCGATCGCAACCATGTCACTCGGCGACAAGTTGACAAGAACTGGTTGCATCAATTGTGCGGCGTCACCGTTGCGCGTGCCCTGCCGCATGTCCCACATCTGCCGCATCAGGTAGCTCGGCGAGCGTCCGGCGAGGGGAGGAATGTCCGCCACGCCTGTCAGCTTCTCGCTGTGGCAGATGATGCAAGGAGTTGTCTTGCGGTGGCTGGATGTATCGCCGGCCGGGTTCACACCGCCACGCAACACGAGGTCCTCCCCCTTTTTGAGACTTCCGACCGGGGCGTAGGCGAGGAATCCCGAACGCGGGTTCCGGTTCAACTCTGCTTGCTCGATGTCCTCCGGCACCTCGATGATCCGACCGGCGATCGGCTGCGTCTTCTCCCGTTCAATGGGAAGAAACAGGTTGCCTTCGATGCGGGTCCTCGGGACGAGATCCGTCTCGACAACGCGGATCCATGGCGCCCAGCTCATCGACGCGAAGTAGTTCGCGGCCTGCTGGGCTTCGTCGCTCGTCAGGTTCGTCGCCAGCGCGATCATGGTATTCGTATTTGGCTTTCTTGGATCGGCGCTGTGCCGCTTCCGGTCGCGGAAATCCCGCAGTTGACGCAGGAAGTACGCGACTGGAAGTCCGGCGACGCTTGCGTTTTCCGGGCGGCCCTTGCCGTTGGGCAAATGACAGGATCCGCAGCCGCGTCGCGCGGCACCCATTCGCGCCGGGCCGTGCGCGATCACGTCGGTCATAGGCGGGTGGTCGTCCGGGAACCAGTCGATGACGTTTTGGAGGTCCCGAACGTCGACGAGCGAGTACGTGGCGTTGCTTCCCGGCAGGTGTCGCGGTCGCGTCTGCTCCGCCGAATCCTCGTTGGCGCGAAGGGCGTGGGTTGGGCTCGGCTGCGGCTGCGCTTTCTCGCCCGGCAACGGCGGACGGTCGAAGCCGTAGGCCCAAAGGGGTTCCGACGCGAAATCGATGCTGGTCCGCCTACCCGGGCGCGCGGTCGTGTCACCTGTGTGCGAAATGGCCGCCGATGGTGACTTCGGAAGTCGGCGAACGTCGTAGTACCGCGCGACGGCTGCTCCGAGGAGAAAGCATGTGATTCCCAACACGGCTGTCGTTACAGGTCTGCGCACACGCCTTCTCGCACGATTTGGGTCGCCATGAACGGCCCGGCAGGATCCGCCTCACTGCCGAACACGTAGTCGCCCAAAATGCGTAGTCCATCCGTTGGTTTGGGCACCCGCGGCAGGCGACTCTGAGAAAACCTACGTTCCAGAGCGCGCCAGCGGAGAGTGGCCGTTAGCGGAGCTCGACCGCTTCGCGCTTGTCGGCTGCATTTTGCGGATGAGGCCGCATCCTGACCGGGACGTCCGTTCGTTACGCGAGCCGTGTGTACGTGAGCTGGAGATCGGGCTCCCACCGTTCACCACGATTCATCTCCCCTTTGCCCACCATACGCTTGCCCCCGTCGACAAGTCGGGCAGTAAATCGTTGAGAGAAGCCGGAAGCGTCACGCGACCACTGCCACTGGTCGCTGCGCAGCGCAACGATGTAGCGGCGGGAAACCCCTCGCTCGTCGAAATACAACATGGAGCATTCCTTGGCATCGTCGTCTGTTCCGAAGATCGCGATACCGCTTGGGACGTCTGGTTCGTCGATCTCGGAGCGCATGATGAGGAAGGCCCCCCCGTCGGACCAGGCGAAGCTAGTACGACCATGGAGAGTTTTGCCCGGCAGCATCGGATGCGAGCCTTCAGTGCGCCATTCGCCGATAAGGAAGCTCAGGGGCTTCAAGGCCGGGTTCGGTCTCGCCGCTTCGGATCCGATAGTAGTGGTAGCCATGCGATATCAATACCGGAGAGGGTGGTCCTGCGCCCTTAGGGCGCGCGCGTGCCTTCCGTCGGACGGCGCGCCACCGAGTCGCCGCCGCTCATCGTGTATCGTGCCTCGGTGGTGCCCACCAACTTGCCTTCTTGGAGTCGGAGGACCGTGCGCGCCCGGACTTGAACACCCTTACGCAGGGCACTTTCGTACGGGCCAGCTTCCGTGATGATGCTGTCGCCGCTGACGGCCACGACGCGCACCGGAAGGGTCTGTCGGTTCGGCCGGGTCAACGTCCACCCCGAGGAGTCCGCCGTGGCGGTGAGCTCGGACTCAACGACGTTGCCTCCGGCCTCATCCATCGTCCGCAGTCTCCACTTCCCGGCAATTGCGGCGAGCGAAATCTCGGCTCGAGACTCGGCTGTTGCCGGAGCCACGGCCGTTGTGTCTCGAGGGGGTTGGACCTGGGGTTTTCCGCAGCCGGCGAGGATGGCCGCGCAGCAGAAGGCGAAGTGGCGCATGATAGCCTCCGGGATTCACGTCCAAAGGAGCGGCGGGATCAACCTACGCCCGCGGTGCGGCGAAGGCAAACGGCCTCGTGAATGTTGGCGGCGGCTCGCGGATTAGGCCGCAACCTGCACGGGACCGTGACGGCGCCAGCAGAACCAGCGTGCAGCCAGGAATGTTACGCCCACCGCATAGAGACCTGGCTCGACCATGGTACCGGTTCTCAAGACCCACCCGGACAAGCGGTTGTCATGCCGCAGCGCAAGGCCGATCAGGAGAAGCCACCACATCAAGTGGGCGGTGGTCAACGCCACGCCGAAGCGCACGTCCCTATCCCTGGAGGCCATGAACATGTGAGCGCCGCCGGCCAACCACGCCAAGAGGGCCGGTACGAATGAAAACGCGCCAATGATGTAAAGGCCGAAGCCTCGCTCGCCCTGTGGGTGGATCCAGTCGGCGACAGCCCACAGACAGTAGGTGCCTACCGTCACCCCGCTGGCGAGGAACAGACCGAAGACGACATCGAGACTCCGCCGACCGTGCCGCGTGCCGGGTGACATCGGGCCTCCATGCTCAGAATGCTCGCTCGAATACAGCTGTTGATGCAGTGCGTCGGTATACCGTATCGCCTCACGAACGGCCCACGTCTCCCGCCATCGCTCCCAGCCGAGCATCACGAAGCAGCATAGGGTAACTGCGCCCCAAGCGATCACCAGATGGCTGGCAAACGTTACGAGCTGCTGGGCCTGTGGCGGGTGCCCGCGTGCAGCGGCCACCAAGGGTCGAACCATGCCGATCAGGAGTCCGATGCCACCCAGAGTAAGTGCTGCCCGTAAGCCTTCGTGGATCGGCCGGGTGCCGAGCCCATACTGCTCGCGGCGTAGGACCTCGACGTGGGCCTTGAGCCGCCGGATAGCCGTCTCGCGCCCCTCCGGAGGTGACTTCCCGTGGGCTAGCTTTCCGACTTCCTCGTGTAGCAGGTTCACCCGCTCGTCCATGGTCATGGGGTCATCCGCGGTAGACGCGCCGGCGGCCTAACGACATGCAAATCAGCTGCAGGCCATCATGCTGGCGCCCGCACTAACCAACGGCTCCGCTGTTTGGCCTCGAGGGCCCCAGCGCCCGCGCCGCAGTCGTAGGGTAGCTTCTGAATGAGAAGACGCGGAACATGTGAAACCTGCCCAGGATGCTCGTTCCTATCGAAGGCATCCTGCGTGTATTCTCCAATAATCCTTTCCCAGAAGGGAAGGCCGATCAGGTTTGCTTCTGACACCCGCACAATCCACCGCCCAGAAAGGCGGTTCCAGAGAAGAAATGCCGCCCGGCGACCAATGCCCGTGCGGCGGTACGAGAAGGACGAAAACTCCGCCACGTCAAGATCCTCGGGGTCGTCGGTGGCCGGTGAGCCCCGAGTAACCAGCACGAAACCCGCAATCTGAGCGCGACATCGGATCAAGAAAGCGAAGTGCGTGGAGGGCTCGGTCCAGTAGAGCGGCAGCTTATCGTACCCCAACTGACCGTCGGCCCTGACCTCGATTGGGAAAATCTCGCTCAGTTCGCGTAGGTAGAGCTCCAGCAAACTGGACAACACGGTTGCGTCGTCCGCGGTTGCGGCTACTAGGGTCACTTCCTGCGAGGGGACCACCGGACCTCCTCTGCGGCCGTCCGGCCTGCCGGCTGCATACGTGGGTTAGGCGGCGGCCCAGCGAGAAGTCAGTCAAGCGGGGGCCTAAGGCGCGGACCACGCGCCTCCCAGCGCGACATAGAGGCCGGCAGCGACGAGCAGTACCCAGCAGCCCCAATAGAGCCACGCGGCCCAGCGGGGCAGTTCGACGCCTTCGGCCACCTCCAGCCGATGCTTCGCGTACATCCCCCAGCCATGGCTGAGGAGCCCGAGCAGCAGGAGCGGGACCGCGTACCGCTCCAGGCGGCGGGCAAACAAGAGCGCCATCCCGGCGCCGAGCACACCGGCGCCGACCCCGGAGAGCACATCAGCGCGCTTAAGTCGACTCGATGCTCGGATCACCTGCGCCGCTCCCCTTGGCTCCTGTGGAATCTTGTGCCGTCCGCCTAACGACATGCAAATCAGCTGCAAGCGACCCGCTCGCCGTGCACTCCCCAAGGTTCCATTGAATCGCCACTGGAGTGCTGCCTTCATCGGAGACCGGCTTGGACGCGCTTATCGGCTGCATGCGCTGGTTAGGTCGCATCCCGCGACGAGCGCCGCCCGCGTTCGCGCCACAGCCCCCACGCCAGCCCGCCCAGCAACCCAACCAGGCCGAGCACGATCCCGGGCAGCGGGCCCTGATTGGTTCCGGGACCAAGCCATCGCGGCCCGAAGAACCCCAGGGCGAAGCCGATGACCCCCATCCCACCTGCCCGCAAGGCCACTCGCCCGGACGCTGCCAGTCGGCGCGCGGCTCGTGCAACATCGGGGCCGAACGCACCGGAGCCGTATACATCCGCCCGCAGTAGCGCGAGCAGAAGCTGGATGCCGCGCATGGCGCTCCCTTCGTGCATCGATCTAACGGTCCTTTGTCGCCGCTGGCCCGCGACGCCCTCCAACCGCTGACGGCTGACCCCCGCGGGATTTAGGCGTGGTCCGCGACGGCGGTCACGCCCTTCTTGCGGGCACAGTGAGCGCAACAGTAGAACGTGTTGTTCGCCTCGATCCCGTGCCCCACGATTTTGCAGCCGCAGTGATCGCACACCGGGGCCAGGCGATGAATGGCGCACTCGAAGCTGTCGAAGGTATGCGTCTGTCCCGCAGCGACGACTTGGAAGGACAGGTAGTACTCGTTGCCACAGACTTCACAGGCGGTCATTGGGAACCTCCTTGCGATGGGCAGCTCGGGCGCTGCCACTCTCAAGACTGCCCTGGCAACGACCTGTACGCCAGCGGCCTAACGCACCGCGCATCAGCTGCAAGCGACCCGCTCGCTCATGCACTAACCTACGTTCCGCCGCCCGCCAGCGGCGGATGGCGGTTGACGGGGCTCAACAAGGACGCGCTTGTCGGCTGCATGCGCTGGTTAGGCGGCGACTTTCGGACCCCGGAGATACTCTCTAACCCACCCAAATCGGCGCAAAGCACTTCTGATTGATGAAGCATGGGTGTTCTTGAGAAATCCGAGCATCCGAAAAAGCGGGACAAGATTCTCGAACATAGTGCTTTGAACCTCAACCGGCCATTCAAAGCCCATTCTGTTTGGGACGAAGACTTGATCGAGGAACGGTCCAAAACCCTCAGGCCAAGAGCTGCTTTTGACGCCCGGCGCGTGACGACGATAGACTGCAGTGAAGGTCGGCAACCCACAAAAGTTGGCGGAGTGTCCACTGTGAATGATTTAACGACAAGAGGGCCGGCCAACGATCCCCAGGATTTGGAGCGATTGTTGGTAGCGAGAGAGAACGCGGGAGATGTTACTGGCATGACGGCGTTGTTCGAGCCGGACGCGGTAGTCGACATTGGCGGTGGAACGTTCCTGCGTGGCAAAGAGGCCACTCACGAGTTTTTTACGAAACTCCAGGTTACGGGGTTTGGACCGGAAAAACGAAAGTTCGAGTTCGGAGAACAGCGACCGGCGCTCATTTGCGGTGATCTGGCCCTCACCTCGACGCGCAGCCGTGATGGTACCGTGACCTCGGAAGTTGCGCGGCGCCAGAAGGATGGGACGTGGCTATGGGTGATTGACAGGTATTCCGTCTCGTGGTGATTGGCAGGTATGCCGTCACCTAAGCGCTCTCTTGCGCGGACGCTTCAGTTGGTTCCGAAGCAGGCCAACCAGAGCGAGATACCATACAAGAGTCAGTGCGGGCAGCGGGCGCGTCATCTGGCGCTCCTCGAAGGGCTGGCCTGCGGAGCGTCGTCGTTCGACGTTACCCTCTCAAGCTAGCCTCTTCGTGGAACTCAGATGACGGTGCCCTGTCCAACCCTGGCGATGCACGACAGCGGGTCAATCCTCGAGCAGCCTCTTGAACCGGGGATCGTTCCGCAGCGGGTCGAACGTCGGATCCAGGCGGAGCCAGCCGGGCGAAAGGTAGAACGGCACCCGGAGCAGGGGCTCGAGCTGGTCCAGCGCCTTCTCCGGCTCGCCGACCAGAAGGTAGATCCGCACCAGCTGCAGCTGGACGTACGGGCCGAAGTACGCGTCCCGGCTGATCGGCCAGAGCTCCAGTCCCAGCCGCCCTTCACGGACCGCCTCCGCCTTCCGCCCGAGGTATGCCAGCGCCAGCCCCAGGAGCACGTGGCGCTGCCCGTCGTCGGGCGCGGCCCGGCTCTGCGCCCCCAGCGCGAGACGCGCCGAGTCGGCATAGGCGAGCGCCAGGGAGCGCTCACCGCGCAGGTGATGCAGCTCGGTCTGCACTATCCCCCAGCTGCCCCGGTCGCCATCGAAGGCGCTCGGCTGAGTCGCCAGCACCAGGCGCTGCTGCTCGTCGTCCAATAGCCAGTAGAGATCCTGGTAGGCCGCGAGGAAGGGGAAGAGCACCGCGGGATCGATCCGTCGCGCGGCCGCACGCACCACCGCGCGCGCGCTGTCGCGATCGCCCCTGCCCACGGCGCTCATCACCTTGAGGGAGACCATGCCGGGACGGCCGGGCTCGAGCGCGAGGGCCCGATCCGCGGCGGAGTCCGCGGCGGAATAGTGCCGGAGAAAGAGGTGGACCCCCACCAGTCGGCGGACGGCGTTGGCGGACCGCGGGTCGAGCTGGGCCGCGCGCGCGAGACGCGGGACCACGCCGTCCCAGTGCCCCAGGCTCGTCTCGGTCATCGCGGCCGCGCCGAGCAGGTCGACGTCGCGAGGCGCGAGCTTGAGGCCCTGCTCGTACTCGGCCAACGCCCGTGCGTTGTCGATCGGGTTGACGCTCCCATAGTAGTCGCCCAGCGCCAGGTAGGCCGACGGATCCTTCGGCCCGAGCCGCCGCGCGCGCGCCGCGGCGACCCGGGCCTGGTCGCCGAGCGCCGGGTCGGGGACCCCGTTTGAATAGAGCGAGGTCCTGGCGCGGGACAGTTGGCTCCACGCCTGCACGAATCCGGAATCCAGGGCCACCGCGCGCTGGTAGAAGCCGACCGCCCGGCGGAGGCTCGACGGGTCACCCTTCATATCCTGCGCGGCGTCCTCGCCCTTCAGGAACGCGTCCCACGCGGCGAGGCTCTCGGTCGGCCGGGTGGTGAGCTCGCGCCGGGTGCTGTCGGCGAGCGCCACGCCCAGCGCGTCGGCCACCTTGGTCGCGATGTCGGCCTGCACCTGGAAGACATCGGTGAGCGAGGCGTCGAACTGCTGCACCCAGCGGGTGCGCGCCGCCCGGCCCGAGCGCGCGTCCACCAGCTCGGGGGTGACCCGAACGCGATTGGCTCCCGCCGCCTTCTCCCACCGGACGGTGCCAGTCAGGAGGTAGTCGGCGCCGAGCTCCTCCGCGATCCTGCGGGGCTGGCGGGTGGTCCGGCGGTACTCGAGCGAGCTGCCGCGCGCGATCACCTCGATCCCGGCGACCTGCGCCAGCTTGGTCCGGATCTCGTCGGTGACGCCCTCGGAGAAGTACACGTCGGCCGAGTCGCCCAGGTTGTCGAACGGCAACACGGCGACGACTGGCGCGTCGCGGTCCGGAGGCGAGCCGGCTGAGTGCATCCGGCGCCAGGCGAACAGCGCTCCTCCGGCGAGGAGGAGCCCGGCCACCAGGACCATCGCCGCTCTGGACCGGCCCGGGTTCCGTCGCGCCGGCGCTGGCGTGGCCATCGCGGCGGCCTGCGGCGGCGGAGTCGCGCTCAGCGGCTGGTGCAGCCCCTGGGCGAACTCCGTTACGGAGGGGAAGCGCTCGGCCGGCGCCGAGGCCATCGCCTTTCGGATGGCTTCGTCCACGTGTGGCGGTACGGCGTCGCGGAGCGCCCGCGCGCTGGGTGTCGGATTGCTGAGCCGCTTGGCCACGATCGCCTCGAGGCTCCGCCCGACGAACGGCGGCTCGCCCGTCAGCATCTCGTACAACACGGCCGCCAGCGCGTACTGGTCGGCCCGGCCGTCCACCTCTTCGTCGTTCGTCTGTTCCGGGCTCATGTAGAACGGCGAGCCGAGCGGGGTGCCGGTCCGAGTCAGCCGCTCGTCGGCGTCGAGCGCGCGGGCGATCCCGAAATCGGCCACGAGCGTCGTGCCGTCCCGGGTGAGGAGGATGTTCTCGGGCTTGACGTCGCGGTGGACCACGCCGTGCTGGTGGGCGTACTCCAGCGCGCGGGCAGCTTCGGTCGTGATGCGGAGCGCGTCCTCCAGCGGGAGCCGGCGCTCACGGTTCAGCCGGTCGTAGAGCGATTCGCCGTCCACGAACGGCATCGTATACCACAGCCGCTCCACGCCGGGTTCGCTGGTCCCGACGCTCCCCGAATCGAGCACGGTCAGGATATGGGGATGCTGCAGCCGGGCGGCGAGGCGGATCTCGCGCTGGAATCGCTCAGGGGCCCCGCCGGCCAACCCGGGGAGCAGGAGCTTGAGGGCGACTGGACGATCGTGGCGAACGTCGTGGGCGAGGTAGACGACCCCCATGCCGCCGCGGCCGAGCTCGCGCTCGATCGCGTAGCGGTCGGCGAAGGCGTGGCGGACGGAGTCCGGCACTTCCATGGGGGAAGGCTCCGCGGGGAGGATGCGGTACTAGGAACGCGAAAGTAAGTAAGCGGGGGCCGTAGGATGGCGCCAGCAAGGGCGGCTATAGGCGAGCACGCAATCGAAGCACCACATGGCCGCTCACGAATGCCACTGAGGCTAAGCAGCCCGCGTGTGACAGCGCGAGCACCTCTCGACATTGCCACCCATGCTTGAGCAGCCGCCTAACGCACCGCGCATCAGCTGCAAGCGGCAAGCTTCCCGCCCGCACAATCACTTCGTTCCATTATCCATCATCGGCGCTTCCCGCCCGAGCGGATCTCACCAGGACGCGCTTGTCGGCTGCATGCGCTGGTTAGGCCGCTTCCGGTAGCAACTCTGGTGTATCGAGAGCGCCACCTGCACTCTCTGGCGGACCGCGAATCTGGGCCTAAAGATCTACGAGCACGTTGAAGCCGCCGGTGAACATACGCTTCATGTCAAATGGCATTGGGTCCTTCATCATCTTCTGCATGCGGACGTCCTTCATGACCTTTGCGTTGACGCGATCCCGATGAGCCCGTGATTTGTATACGATCCAAGAAAAGACCGCCGTCTCGCCGGCCTTCAATTTCGCCGCGCGCGCAAAGGACACCCCAAATTTCACCTTTAGGTCATCGCCAGCACATTCTCGGTACTCGAGAGCACCATGCTCCCGCCACACCCGCCCGGCGCGCTGCGCGATCCGCCGGTACATTTGGAGTTTGCGCTTGGGGACAGCTAGAAGAAAACCGTCGACGTACCGCATCGGAGCCCTCCATGTTTTGCCGGCAAGAGACCGTAACCACGCGAAAAGCGGCCTAACGACTTGCGCATCAGGTGCGGGCCCTCATGCCGGCGCCGACACAAACCTTCGGTTCCTTAGTAGCGCTCATCGGAGGGCGCCGCCCGAGCGGAGTTCCGCCGCCTCCCGCCCGTCGGCTGTATGCGCGGGTTCGGCAGCGCCGCCACTTGGTTCCTGAAGGCGATTCAAGTTCTCGTGCTCTGTTCCCGCAGGCCCTGCGCCTCGAGCGTCAGAGAGCGCTCGTTGAGCCCGCGCGTCACACGTGCAACCAGGCCGCCAAGTAGGCCTGCGAACTGGACTGACAGCGTCGCACGTGCCCCTTGGCTTATAGGTTCAACGCTGTGCCTCGCGATGACCCGCACACCCGGACTTCTCGTGACCCAGGTGAAGCTGCGTCCCTCCACGAGCTCAGAGACGTGCCATACCGCTGCTGGCAACCTCGGCTGCTGAATGCGTGCCCGACTTCCAATCGCCAGGGGGCCATGGTCAAGCCGCTGGATTCGCGTGACGGTAGGGGTCCACTCGGGCCAGCGCTCAATGTCAGTCATGACCGCCCAGACTCGGTCGGGCGGTGCTGTAATATCAACCGCGATGCTGAAGTCAGTCATGCTCGGTCATAGATTAGGCGAGTTGGCGCTGCCGAACGACTTGCGCATCAGCTGCAAGCGGCAAGCTTCACGCCCGCACAATAACTCCGTTCCTTTATCGTCATCGACAGGTGCCGACCGCACGGAGCCTCACTCGGACGCGCTTGTCGGCTGCATGCGCGGGTTAGGCGGCGACGCGGGCGGATCCACCAATCACGACCTGCCAGGCGTTTTCAGAAGAAGTACAGGTCTATTCCCGCCGCGCGCCAAGCGGCACCATAGAGTACCGTGATAACCACATTGCCTTCGCGTTCTCCCTCTCGGACAGGTCCCTTGGCGTAGCAGAGCCATTCGATCCGACTACCCAGCCGTGACATCTGACGACCGGTGACATTCTCGCAGCCGAGGAGGGTCCAGGCCTGAAGCCCCTTCAGCAAACTCGCAATCCGTTCTCTCCGTGATGGTGGCGTCAGCGCCCTGAAGGCGGGCGTGACTTCGGCCGAGTCCCTGGCAGCCGCAACGTCACGCACCAGGTCCTCGATTCCCCTCGGGGGAGCTTGCCCCGGCAGTCGGCCGGGCAGCAGATGGGGCGGTGTCAGCACTGGTTCCAGAATTCCCGCAATCCCCGAGGCGATCCCT
Organism: Gemmatimonadales bacterium; assembly: GCA_036265815.1. Classification (NCBI taxonomy): domain Bacteria; kingdom Pseudomonadati; phylum Gemmatimonadota; class Gemmatimonadia; order Gemmatimonadales; species Gemmatimonadales bacterium. The sequence goes on along the minus strand of DATAOI010000061.1, from coordinate 16,489 downwards.
TCCGGGTTCGCCTCGTCCAGATTCGTCAGCACGATGACCGTCAACTCAAAGTCGGGGTACCGCTGAAGTGTTGCCTGAAAACCTCCCCATGCTCCGCTGTGACCGATCCGCCGATAGCCCCGCTGTTGCGTGAGCTGCCAGCCCAGTCCGTAGGGGTAGGTCCAGCCCTCGTTCAGCCGGACTGGGGTCCAACTCGCCTGGACGCCAGCGCGGCCCAGCGGTTTCCCGTGATTGAGCGCAATGGCCCACCGGCTCAGGTCTCGCGCGCTAAAACTCAAGCCTCGGTCGGCCGTCGCGCTCAGCGATGGTGACGTCCAGTCCCGGTTCTTCAGCGTTCCGCGCTCGAAGCGATAGCCCGCCGACCGGTTGGGCACGATAGCGGTGTCAGAGTTGACCCGTGCGGCCCGCATGTCCAACGGACGGAAGATGCGGTCCCGAAGGAGATCGCCGTAGAACTCCCCTGTCACCCGATGAATGATGACGCCGAGCAGGGTGTACCCGGTGCTGCTGTAGCTGTAGCTCGCGCCCGGCTTAAACAGGAGCGGCTGAGCTGCCGCGAGGCGCACGAGCTCCTCATCGGTATAGTCTTTCCGGAAGTCAAGCGTGTCGAGGGACTGATCCGAGACGCCGGAGGTATGCGTGAGAAGGTGTCGCATCGTCACCCCCGACCAAATCGTGGACCCCTCTGGCAAGTATCGCGTGATTACGTCATTAAGTCCGAGGCGACCCTCTTCGGAGAGGAGGACGATCGCGGCTGCGGTGAACTGCTTCGAGATTGACCCCACCTCGTACACGGTGCTGTCGGTGGCCAGCACGTGATGCTCCACGTTGGAATAGCCGTAACCGCGGGCTAGAATCACACTGTCACCCCGGAGTACCGCGATCGACAGCCCGGGGATGCGCTGGCGGGCGAGCTCGGCGCGGACGTAGTGATCCAGGGAATCCACCCCCGTACCCGTCTGGGCAGTGGCGGGGAATGCGATGAGCAGCAGGCTCAGCGGTATCCCGACGCGCGAGAACACGCGAGGGTGCTGTGCGGATATGGAACTCACGATGGGCGTCCTCATAGAACCTTGTTGTCGCTGCCCAACGACTTGCGCATCAGCTGCGGGCAATCACGCTCGTGCTCGCAGAAACCTTCGCTCCGCTTCATCCTAAAAGGGACGCAGCGCCCGAGCGGAGCTCAGGACACGTCTGGCCCGTCGGTTGCATGCGCGGGTTAGGCGGCGCTGGCAAGGCCTAACTCCCGCCTGTCATGGTTGAGCTCGCGAGGGTCATCCACCCATGTTTGCGATAGAACTCACACCGGGAGGATATCGAGTGTGCCCGGTCAACCCCCCGGCAGAATGTTGGGATTGAGCCGAAAGAGATTGCCCGGGTCATATTGCTTCTTGAGCGCCGCGAGGCGCGCGTACTGCGGCCCGTACGCCGCCATCACACGGTCTTCTTCGTCCTCGTTGAGAACGTTTATGTATGCGCCGCTGGCATATGGGCGCAAGGTATCATAGAGGCGCCGCACCCAACTGACTGCCGCGTCGTGGAGCTCGGGCACAGGCCAACCCGCGATGGCGAAGCAATCGAAGCCCGGCTTTCGGAGCGGGAATGCCGCAGCCGTGAGCGGCGTGCGGCTGACGGCGCCATGCAGGTGATTCATCTCGAACTCCGCGGCAGGTGGAACATCGGCGGCCAGGCTCGTAACGGCTTCGATCAGTTCATCCGGCAGGTCGGAGACAAACCCGCCCCGCGCTGTGCTCGGGAAGCCGGCAGGCGGACCCGGGTTTCTGAGACGGTACTGATGGTACTGGACCGGTGCGACGCTGTCGGCTTGCGGCTTCGCAAAGCTACGCACGGTGTGAAGCATCGGGGCGGCCGAAACGGCGTTGCCGATATAGACCAAATCGAGAACGAGCGCTGGCGTGCGGTCGACGCCGGTGAACGTGAGACCGCACGTTACCTCGTCGGGTGCAGAGGGGGCAAAACTTCGATAGGCACGCAGGACGGTCGGCGCCTTGCTCAACTCATAGACCAGCCGGCCCGCTACAACCTCGGTGACCGGGTGCGCGCGTAAGCGAAACGAGGTGACCACACCAAAGTTTCCACCGCCGCCGCGAAGCGCCCAAAAGAGATCGGGATTCTGGTCTGCAGACGCCGTCACGAGTCGCCCGTCAGCGAGCACGATGTGAGCCGAAAGAAGGTTGTCGCAGCTCAACCCGTACTTGCCGCTGAGTGCACCCTCCCCGCCACCGAGCGTGAAGCCTCCGATTCCGACCGAGCCGCAGCCGCCGAGCACAACGGCCAGATCCGCCGCCTTGGTGGCGGTATCGACCTCCGCGGTGACCAATCCCGGCCCCAGATCGACGATTCTTTTGTTCCGGTCGACCTGAAGGGCCTTCAGGCCCGATAGATCGATGACGAGCCCACCATCGCAGGTCGAGTGCCCTGCGAAGCTGTGGCCGCCTCCGCGTATGGCGACCAGGACGTTTTCGGCCCGGGCAAAATCCACTGCGTGTTTGACATCGGCAGCATCGGCGCATCGGACGATCAGACCCGGCCGTCGGTCGAAGCGGGCGTTCCAAATCCGCCGAGCTGATTCGTACCCGGGATCGGAGGGTCGAACCAGCGCTCCCTGCAGACTGGCGGCAAAGTCTCGGATCGCTCCATCGGAAACCACGTCCATGCTGCGAAGCGCAGTAACAGCGGGGCGGCGCCGAGTACAACCAAGAGGGCTGAGCCCACCGATCGAGATCGTGACTCCGGTGCAACTTGCAAGCTTCACGAAGTCCCGGCGACTCATGGGTCTGGGCATCGTGGGCTCCTTTCCGGGCTGCCACAGCGTACCGACCGCTCCGGCACTGTGTTCGACATGACCTAAGCAGCCTGATTTATGCGTCTGCCTATGACATGCGCATCAGCTGCAGTCCCTCAAGCCCGCGCTCGCGCCAACCTACGTTCCACAGCGCGCTCTGGGGACCTGCCGCCCGAGTGAAGCCCAGCGCCCGCCCGGCCTGTCGGCTGCATGCGCGGGTTAGACGGCGCGCTCGCGGAGCCACCCGAGCACGTGCTCGGCGTCGGCGTCCGGCGGGAATACCGGATAGAAGCAGGCCTCAATGCGCCCCGAGTGAATCAGCAACGTCAGGCGCTTAAGCAATCGCATCCCGCCCGCCTCGAACGTCGGCAAGGCCAGCGCCTCGGTCAGCTGGAACTCGGCGTCGCTCAGCACTTCGTAAGGGAGATGCAGCCGGTCCGTCATTTCGTGCTGATACGTCGTCGTTTGCGTGCTGAGCCCAAACACCTGAGCCCCCAGGGCGTGCAACTCGGCATGGTGGTCCCGGTAGCTGCAGGCCTGAGGCGTGCAGCCCCGCGCTCCCGGAATGGCGTCCCATGCCGGCGGCCCGGGCTCATCGGGCCGCCCCGTGCGGGGATAGCAGTACAGCACCGTCCAACCTGGACCAAGCGCGTTCAGCTGGACCAGCTGACCAGCCGTCGATGGCAGCGCAATCGGCGGTAGCTGCTGACCGGAGAGATGAGCGGCGGCCCCATCGTCGACCGGCACCGGCAAACCCGCGGGCAGCGTATAGAGATCGTCTCGGGCCATGCCACAATCCTTGTCGCGTCCGTCTAACGAATGGCAAATCAGCTGCAGGCGATCATCTTCGCGCCCGCACGAAGCAACGCTTCCGTTTCCTGGCCATTGGGAGGGCTGCGCCCGCATGGAACGCCGGCCCGCCCGGCCCGCCGGCTGCACTTGCGGGTTAGGCAGCTCCGGCCGCTAAGCAGCTTCCTCGTCGATCGGCCCGACTGGACAATCCGTCGGGCGCATCTGGTTCCAAGTCCTGATCAGCAATGAACGCCCCCGTCTGTGCCACCACTCGACGAGCCGGCGATCCCTGCCGGGAATAGTCCCGCGCAACAACTCACAGTTCAGGATGTCGAACGTCGCCTCGATCCAGGCGCCTTCCCGTGAAAGTGTGGCGGAGGATGCTCGTCCGCATAGATCTCGATTCGCAGTCCGTCAACCTGCGCCACCAGCTTCTTGATGTTGTAGAGGCTGCCGTCTTCCCAGACAGCCAAGTCCGCCGAAAGAAGCTGCTCCAACACTGCCGCGAGCTCGTTCAGGTCCCTGGCGGCCGTAATACGACCGCTGAAGAACTCATCTGGGGTTTTCAGATGTTCGCTCATGTGCGGAGCTGCGTAACGACATGCGCATCAGCTGCAAGCGCCTCGCTCGTTCTGCGCTAACCTACGCTCCCTTCATCGCCATCCGCGCCATGCATGCACCGGTGTTCCGTCCAGACGCGCGTGTCAGCTGCATGCGCTTGTTAGGCGTCTCCCCGCGACCAACTTACTGGACCCGAGTGAAGGTGCGCTTGGTCAGCTCTGGCGCGTCCGCGGGATAGGTATAAAACTGGAGCTCGAGCTCGTTCCCCCGAATCTCGAACCGCGTACTATCTCGGGGCCAGCCCAAAACTCCCGCTGGACCGAGCGATGAGGGCTGTAGAACAGGTCGTGAGTCACCTCCGAATCCGGGAGCACGGTGAAGTAGCTGCCCCGGACCTGGATCCGGCCGTACAGCACGATCTCAGCGGCCAGGTCACCCGGAGCCTGGCCCTCATAGAGGCCTCGGTCAATGACGTGGCTCTCGCTCCGGCCATCCGTAGTGATCACGAGGAGTCGATCCAGAGACCCGCGAGGCTGCAGCGGCTCGGTCGGAGCCTGCCACTGTCCGACGAGAGGCTGAATCCCCGGTGCGACGAGCTCGTCGCCACACCCAATGATCGTCACGAGGCACAGGCACCCCAGCAGTATTCTCATGTGCTCCTCCACGCCTCAAATGGAGACAGCCACCCCAAATCCACCAACCCCCAGCCAGAAGCCCCTTCCCAACAAGCCCACCTCCATTCGGACCCCATTTGAGCCGGCTGCGTGACAACTCCTGCCAGAACGACGTTGTGGCCCTCGCGGCCTAAATCCGACTGCGCGTGAATTCCGGGAACTCAGACGCAGCGGCACTTCACATCAGCGCGAAACGGAAGCGGTGCCCCCGTACGACCAAAATGTACCCCACTACCGCACGCGTCGAGAGGACCGCATGATGATCGTTGACGAGTCCCCTTCGTCCTCTGTCGCAAAGTCGCGTTGCATTCGCGATTCTGCGACAGGGCACCTGACTATCTGTCGTACTGCCCCGGGCGCCACACCGATTGCGACATTGCCGCCGGAAGCCGCCGCGCGTCGCCCAGAGAAAGCGAACTGCCGCCGAGCATCAGACGCTCGACGGCAGCTCATCCTCCCGGACCTCCACCAAACCGACCTCCATCACGCCGCCGGTCGGACCTCCCCACTAGCCCCACCCGGCGTCTGCGGATCCCCCTTCGCCGCCTTCGGCGTTGCCACAACGTTGCTGGCGCTCTCCCATGCCGACAGCAGCTCCAGGTCCTTCAAGAACCGATACCTGTTGAGCCCGTCCATCACGCTCACGATCTGGACGACCTCGTCCGCGACCGCCGAGAGCTGCGCGCTGGCCCCGACGTGCGCCTGGCGCCCCGCCGAGCCGTGCTCCACCGCCACGTCGAACTGGTCGAGCACCTCGTTGAGGCTGTCGAGCACCGTCTCCACCAGGCCATGCTTGATCAGCACCTCCTTCTGATTCGCTGCCTCCGCCGCCATCGGGGCGGGAGGCGAGGAGCGTGCCATTGATTGCGCGATGACGGCGGACGTGCCGTCGCGCGCGCGACTCCGCCGTGCTGCGCGCGACGCTGCTGCGCGGACCGCGACCCTGGCGACTGCGCGCGCGAACCCGCCCGCCGCGCCCATGACTTTCCCCGCGCGCCCGCACCATCTGCCGGCGCGCCCGTGCCTCCTGCGCGTTGGCCCGAGTCGCAGATTTTTCGCCCGCACCTCCGTCGGTCGCGCGCGCGAAGCTGTCGCGCCGTCTAATGAAAGCGGCGAACCCGCGCGGGTCGCCGTCGGCTGCGCGCGAGACGCTGCCCGTCGGCCCGGTCTTCCGGCGGATCGCCCGCCGAGCAGGTTGGTTGGCCTGCGTCCCGTTCGCGGTGGCACGAGCCTCCTCCCGTAGCGCCCGTCGTGTCGTTCGAGCGTACCGTCCCTCCTCCCGGCCGCCCGTCGTCCCGTCGCTTCGGTTCGCCTCCCCGTCGCCCGCGCGCGAGGTCCCGTCGCGCGCGCGACCATCATCGCCCACGCGCACGAAGCGGCCGACTGCCGTCACTTGAGGACACTCGAACACAAAAGTGTTTCCAGAAGTGGACGGTCACGCGCGTACCAACAAATCCGTACACCGCGGCCGCACGCTGCAGGTCGTGGCACGCCCGATGCGATCGAGCTCGCCGCCTCATCGTACAATCGTCGTACAATCGTCCTGCTGTCACCGACTCTCCACCTGCGGAGGCTTGAGACATGTCCCGCCCACGCGCCGCCCTGCCTCTGCTGCTCGGTCTCATCGGCCCCGCGGCGGGCGCGGCCCAGACCGCAAGCACCATCTCCTGGGTGCTCGCCAGCGCCGACACCACCATATACGGCCACACCGATTACACCCCGACACTGACCCTGATCCCACGCACCGTGTACGACACCTCACGCGGCCTCGATAGCGCGCGCGTGGTGGACAGCATTCGCGTGGCCCGCGCCGCCCTCGCCGGGTTGGCGGCCGGCCTGAGCGCCTGGCCCGCCGACTTCTATTGCGGCGGCCTCACCTCGGCGGCGATGCAGCCGCTCGAGCCGCGCGCGGTTCTGGCCCGCATCCAGCTCGCGGACCGGTGCGGGCTCCGGCTGGTACTGGTGCCGCCCCGGCGCTTCCTCACCACCAACGGCCTGACCGTGGGCGTCTTCTCGCTGGACAGCGCCAAGCGGCTCACCGACCGCTACGCCGCGGTGCTCCCCGCGGACACGCTCCGGAAGTACCGGGCGACCTTCCTCGGCTTCAACCTGGCGGACGACTACGGCTGCACCGATTGCTGGGGCGGGACGCCGATCAGGCAGTCGCAGATCGCCGCCTGGGCCGCGTACGCCCGGAAGAAGCTCCCCGGCGTTCCGCTCGGCGTCCGGGTGACGCCCGACTGGGTCGCGGCCTACCCGTCGCTCGCCCCGTTGCTGGACTACACCTGGGCCCAGTACCACACCCGGAAGGGCGACCCCCAGGCGTACTACGACAAGGCGGCGAGCCTCGCCACCAGTCTCGGACTCAAGGTGGTGATGGGAGTCAACGTGGAGAACTGCTATGGCAACGACACCGGCGCGTGCCCGGCGGCGGACCTGGTGCGGTTCGGCACGCTGGCGGTGACTCATCCGGCGAGCTGTGCGTTCCTCAATTGGCGATACGACGAGGACACGTGGCAGCGGGCCGATATTCGCGAGGCCTGGGATGGACTGCTCGGGCTGGCGAGGGCGCGGCCGGCGCGGGAGTGCAGGCGGTTCGGCTCTACACCGCTTTGATCAGACGATCAGGCCTGCCGACTGTGGAGCGGACGTCAGGAAGCGCCGCTCCCACGGCGAAGCAGCAGCCAGAGAAATGGATGCCCCGGATAGATCAGCGTATAGACGCTCTCGCAGACGACACAGGTGACGCCGAGGACTATGCGGGAGATCTTCTCGCCGTTCGCGAGCGCGATCACGGCTGCCGGGGCGAGGACGACCTTGAGCACACCCGTCCACACCAGCCCCAGGGCCTCGAAAGACGGGTGCCCTCCCGTCGGCGCGAACGTCACGACGGTGAAGAGGACGATCTCGACAGACATGATCGCGCAGAGGCCCATGCGATGCGTGTTGCTCGTAGAGGAAAGGGCGAGCGCCATCTGAGCGCGACGAACGGACCGATCAGGGCGACCATCACGAGCACGTCCACGGCAGTGAGCCCGTGCATCACCCTGGCCTGAGCGGGCAGGAAGAAGAGGTTCATTCCCGCCAGGTAGGCCGCAACGACGAGGAGAGGACTTACGACGGATCTCATGGAGCACCTCCGCGCTGCGGCGGAGGCTTTTGCCCCCATTCCGCCCAGCAGGTCAGTTCCTGCCGGTACCAGGGCTCGGCCACATGGGTCGAGTCGCCGTCGTCGCCGCGGTCCCAGGTCTGCGCCACCGTGCACCGCACCTGCCCTCGCTGGTAGCCGGTGAGGCTCCCATCAGGGCCATCCGCGTCGTATTGGATGAGCCGGCGCCAGTCCGCGCCGGACCGCCCCAGGGCCGGCGGAACGCTGTCGTCACTGCCGCCCCAGGCGGGTTACCCCGTACAGAGACGGGCCCGCCAGCCCTCCCGCCTGAGTCTCTACGCGGGATGGACCCCCGCTACTGAGCACCATAAAGGGGAACGGCGTGAAGGAGCACTCGTCTCCCGCACGCCGCTCTTCAGGCTTCCACTAGTCCCTTACTTAGCGCTGTAGGTGCGCCCGCCCTTCCGCGTCAAAACTTCACGTGCCTGATCCGGCGAAACCACGCCCTCAGTATCCACTGCAACCAGCACTCCGCCACGCTCAACGGCCGGGCCATAGAACTCGGACTCCTCCCGGCTGTACCCCGCTTTGCTTAACCCGCCAGCGATAGCACCCGAGGTGCCACCAACGATTGCGCCCGCGGCCAGCGCCCCACCGGTCGTCCCGAGAGCGGAAGCGAGAGCTCCTGCGGTGATAAACGGCCCCACCCCTGGGATCGCGAGAGCTGCCAGCCCGAAGAGTAGGCCGGCGCCGGCCCCAGCAGCCGCCCCCTTGGCAGCTCGTTTACCTGCGGTGTCAGCCGAGGCGCCTGCCGCGACAGCTTCCTCTTCGTTTCGAGCGACGAACGACAGATCGGTATCGGTCACGCCCAAGCGCCGCAACTCGGTGACAGCTCCTTCAGCCCGCGCCCGGTCGTCAAATACAGCAGTAACTCGTGCCATGTGGTGCTCCTTCATGTTCAGGCTCAAGAATATTTCCAAGCCCCTATGAATAGCACAATGGACAAATGGAGAGCGTGAGCATGATCACACAATGAGGGCTAACTCCTTCCCCCTTTTGGCCTCCTTAAGCCAACCAACTGATCCAGCCAAAGAGGGCGCAGAGGGCTAAGTCGTTTTCTGGCCCGGGGTATGCGGATCCCGACTTGACCCGAGGAAACCCGTATCGAGCCGCCCGCGCTGGTCGCTTGACGGCCCCTGTACCTCTCTGTAACTCAGACTTGCCAATCCGACGACAAAGGCACACCCGGCGAAAGCCGGGTCGCAAAGCCACGGGTCCTTGCCTCCTCCGCGACGCAGTCAATCCCCTTCGACGCCCGCAGGACCCTACGGGCGCCGAGCTGCCCAAGGAACCTGAGGCGTCCGCTGCTCCACATCGAAGCCGCTCTCCGGAGGTTCGTCTGCGTCGATCCTCGCTCCTGTTTCCTGCCCTCGCCAGCGCCCTTGTCCTCGGCTGCGCAGATTCACAGCCCCCGACCGCCGTCCCTTGGCAGGCGTCACGGTGGCAAAACACCACCCAGGGTACAACGCATCCAGCCGCTGGCGCGCCTCGCGGGGCAACGCGCCCTGGCGGCTAGCCGCCCAGCAGGGCAGAGCGCCTGCCGTGCACGTCATCAGCCGCACCCTAGGACTCCATCCTTCACCACGCCGCCTGCACCGCCGTCTGAGCGCCGGCCGATGCCGGCCCGCCGGCCGCCAGGAGGACGCTAGCGGCTGCCCAGCCCCAGCGTGACCGCATCCGCCTGCCGAGCGCCGGGGTAGGGCGTGTGCTCTCCCTTCTCGATGCTCCAGAGCACCCGGTTGAACGCCTCGTCGTCGATCGCATCGGCTACCTCCAGGTTGAACCCGGTCGACGCCCGCGCCTGTTTGCCCGTGTCCGGATTCACCTCGGCCAGGTCGACGGTCGGACGGATGGCGGTGAACGGCGTGAGGTCCGGCCGGTCGCGCCAGACGTCGCGCAGCGCCCGGCCGTAGTGATCGAACTGGGACATCGACTCCAGCTGCAGCAGCTCCTCGATCGTCTTCAGCACGTCGGTGGTATTGGCGAACCGGTGGACCGCGCCGCCGCGAGCCCAGGGGGAGATCACCAGGACCGGCGCCCGGTGGGAATCGACGTGATCGGGCCCGTTCTGCGCGTCGTCCTGCAGCACGAAGACCACGGTCGACTGCCAGTAGGGCGAGTGCGACACCGCCTCCACCACGCGGCCCACCGCGAGGTCGTTGTCGGCCGCCATGGCCCGCGGCGTGTTGAATCCCGCACGGCCGCCCGACGTGTGGTCTCGCGGGAGCCACATGGTCTCCAGTGCCGGCAGGCTACCCTGCTGGACGAAGCGGTTGAACTCCTCCAGCCAGATATCGGCCCGGCGCTGGTCGGGGATCTTCATATCGAAGTTGGGGAAGGTCGGGTGCGAGTGCGATGCCAGGTACGCCTTGGCCGTGGTGTAGTGGCCCGGCCGCTCCCGGTCCGGCTCCAGATACTCGCCGTAGTTCCGGTAGCTGATGCCCGCCCGCTGGGCCAGGTTCCAGAGGTAGCCGTTGGCCGGCTCGGCCGCGTCCTCGCCTTCGTCGCTCTCGTCCCTTGCGTCCCGCTTGTCCGAGTAGTTCGGCTGAGTGGTCTTCTCCCGATAGTCGGTCACGTACGCCGCGGTGGACCAGTCGTGCCCCTGCGCCGAGACCTCGGCGTTGACGAAGAAGCGATCGTACAGACCGAATCGCTCGGCGAGCGCGTGGATGTTGGGCGTCACGTTTCGCCCGAAGAAGACCAGCGCGGTGTCGCCGTCCCCCTGCCGCTCGTCGCCCAGCACCTGGTCGTAGGTCCGGTTCTCCTTGATGATGTAGATCACGTGCTCGATAGGCGGATAGTGCCGCGCCTCGGCGGACTGGTCCCATCCGTTCGCGCGGGTGACGCGGGTGGTGAGCGCCGCGAGCTCGTCCCCGGCCGAGCGGCCCACGGGCGCCACCGTCAGCGTGCCCCGGAGCAGCGACAAGGTGTACTGCGCCTCGGCGGTCCCCTTGTGCTCGGCCGCGACCAGCGGCTGTGGCCCGCCGGGATTGGCCACCGTTCCGCGGCCCTTCCCGTTGCCGACCAGCAGGGTGTCGCCAGCCGCGAGGACGGCGGTGGGATACCAGCCGACCGGGACGCGTCCGGCGAGCTGGTCGTTGCCACGCGCGGCGGGGACGTTGCTGGTCTCCGCCAAGAGATCGAACACCGCCACCGCGTTGGCATCGGCTTCGGCCACGAAGAGCCGGGTCTCATCGCCCGACAGCGCCAGGGCATTGGGCGTGCTGCCCTCCGCGGGGCCGGCGGGCGGAGGATCCAGCAGCTCGGTCACCACGTGCCGCCGCCGGGTGTCCACCACGGCGACGCGATCGGTGCTGGCGCAGGCGACGTACAGCCGGGAGCCGTCGTGGTTGAGCAGCAGGGCGGAGGGATGGCGCCCGACCACGATCCGCCCGCGGTCGTACAGCGTGCCGGCCGAGTCGCGGAACACGCTTATGGTCCCCTCGCCCCAGTTGGAGACGTAGATCCGGCCGTCCGGCGCCGCCGCCACGGCGTAGGGGAGGTGCCCGGTCGGCAACCGCCGCAGGACTCGCTTGCCGCCCACGTCGATCAGCGCAACCGAGTCCGCCACATTCTCGGCGACGTACAGCCGGGCGCCGTCCGGCGAGACCGCGAGGCCGGCGGGATATCGGGTTCCGGCAGTGTCGGGAGCCTTGGCGGCGAGCACGATGCTGTCCGCCAGCACGGCACGCTCACCGGCCCAGGTGTAGCGGTAGACCACGTCCTGGTTGGCGCCGGAGGCGAAGAGCGTGCCTCCGTCGGGCGCGAAGGCGAGGCCGAGGAAGGCGGCCGTCTGGGGCAACGATTGGGTGATGGCGCCGGTGCCTCGGCTCACCACGTCGAGTCCGGGCTCGCGATAGCCGGCGCTCGAGATCACGAGGGAGCGGCCCCCCGGCGCCAGGACCATCGTGAGCGGCATCGCCGCGCGGAGGTCGTACTGGGTCCCGGCGGGGTCGAGACGGAGACCGGTGGGGAGCCGAGGCTGCTGCAGCCCTAGGGTGTCCCCGCCGATGGCGCGGCTGGGCCGGGGGCTCGGGGCGCAAGCGGCGCACGCGAGGAGAACGGCGAGGGTCGTCGGGAGGGGCTTCATCGCGAGCGGCCTGACATGTGATTGGGCTCGGGGACCTGCGACACAGACTAAGGTAAGGCGACGGCGCGCCGTCGACCACGATCGGCTAGCGCTGCAGTGGCGGTATCGTGGACTGGCGCGGGGATCCCCGCTTCCTCGGCGAACCGGGACACCGCGCCGCTCAGGATGTCGAGCTCGGTCGGTCCGCCGGCCTCGAGGTCGACGAGGAAGCTCGGCTTCATCCCCTCCGGCAGCCGATCGATCATATCCATGAGCCGCGAGACCTCATTGTCCGGCAGGGCGATACCGCGGGAACGTGCCACGGCGGTCACCTCGCGCGCCGCTCGCTCGAGCAGGCCCCGCCCGAGCCGGTCGGTGCGGAGCGGTCCTACCGGCGAGCGTGCAAGCCCGCACGCCGCGGCCATGGTGGTGATGAATGCGAACTTCTGCCAGAGCTCCACGGTGATCACCGTCGATACCCGGGCCTCGGCACCCGCCTCGAGGAGCGCCGCCGCAATCCGAGCGACCCGATCGGTCGTGCGCCCGTCGAGCTCGCCTATGACGATGCGCTGGAATGGGCTGCGTCGCTCCACCACCCCCGGCTGCACCCGCACCGCGCTGATCTCCGTCAGGCCACCGAGGAGCGCCGCCTGCGCCACGCCGAGGCCGACGAGCCGCTCCACGGTCTCCACGCCGTTGAGGAACGGCACGATGGCGGCGCCCTGCTCGGCCGCGTGGCGCACGACGGGCGCAATGTCGGCCAGGGAGTAGCTCTTGACGGCGAGGATGGCGAAATCCGCGAGGGGAAGCTCCTCGATGCGGTCGGTGGCGGAGACGCGCGGCCGAAAGGTGCCTTCGGGGGTGCGGATCTCGAGGCCGTGCTCGCGAATCGCACTCAGGTTCGCGCCTCGGGCGAAGCAGGTGACCTCGTGCCCCCTGCGCGCGAGCTGCCCGCCGTAGTAGGCGCCGACGGCGCCGGCGCCCAGCACCACCACTCTCATCGAATCGAGCCTTTCACTCAGGACCTGACTGGGGCATCGAGTCTTTCGCTCTCCAGCGGCTTCGCGTAGGATCCGGCAGGCATCCGGCCCGACTCCGAATATCACCTCCAGCAGGGCGCCCATGCACATCCACCAGGCAGTACGGGAGTACGAGCGGTGGCTCAGGAGCATCGTCCGGCCGGTGCCTGCCGACTTCAGGCGCAAGCACGCGCTGATGCGGGAGGACAAGTTCCAGTTCTTCCGGGGCACCTTCTTCCGTTGGGCTCAGCAGTGGCAGGAGTGGTGCCCCGAGGCGGGCACGGCGCCACGGGTGGTCGCGGTTGGCGACCTGCACATCGAGACCTTCGGCACCTGGCGGGATCTCGAAGGACGTCTCGTATGGGGCGTCAATGACCTGGACGAGGCGTGGCGGCTTCCCTATACCAACGACCTGGTGCGGCTCACGGCGAGTGCGCTGATCGCGGGCGGCGGGAGCGCGCTGTCGCTCGGGGCCGCGGATACAGCAGACGCGATTCTCCAGGGCTACCAGTCTGCCCTGGAGTGGGGTGGCAGGCCGTTCGTGCTGGCGGAGCACCATGCGGCCTTGCGCACCATGTCCATTGCCCGGCTCAGGGATGCCAAGGGGTATTGGGACAACCTCGACGCCATGCCGGCGATCCGGGCGCGTCCCGCGGCCCCGGTGTTCCGCTGGCTGCGGCGGGCCCTGCCACCCGGCAGCCAAGACGAGCGCTGGCGCCACCGACTGGCGGGGATCGGGAGCCTCGGCCGGGAGCGGATTACCTTGGTAGCGGATTGTTGCGGCAGCCGGCTGGCGCGCGAAGCCAAGGCGCTGGCTCCCTCCGCCTGCGCCTGGACGGCCGGCCGCACGGGGCCGCGGCGCCGCTGGTATCGCTTCCTGCTGGACCGCGCCGTCAGGTGCCACGACCCCGCCGTGCAGATCAAGGGATCATGGATCCTTCGGCGACTCGCGCCCGACTGTTCCCGGATCGACCTGCCGGATCTCGCGACGGCCGGTGACATGCGGCACCTGCTCGACGCCATGGGCAGGGAGACCGCGAACATTCATCTCGCTTCCGGGCGCCGCAAGCTGATTCTCAGGGACCTGGCCCACCGCGAGCCCGCATGGCTGCTCGACTCCGCGCAGCGTGCGGTCGAGGCGGTCAGCCGCGATTTCGAATCCTGGGCTGGGGCCGCCTGATGCAGGGTCTGGAGCTCACCGTCGTGCTGTTGACCGTGGCGGCCGCCCTGCGCGTGCTGGCGGGCCGGCTCAACGTCCCGCACCCGGTCCTGCTGGTGCTCGGCGGCCTCGCTCTGGCCGCCATCCCCGGCCTCCCCCGCATCGAGTTCGAGCCGGAGACGCTGTTCCTCCTCTTCGTTCCCCCGCTCCTCTACTGGGCCTCGCTCACCACCTCGCTGCGGGATTTCCGCGCGCAGCTCTGGCCCATCTCCCGGTACGGAACCCTGGTGGTGCTGCTGACCATTGGGGCGGTCGCCGCCGTGGCCCACGCGCTCGTGCCGGAGATGACCTGGCCCGCCGCCTTCCTGCTCGGCGCCATCGTCTCGCCGCCGGATCCGGTGGCGGCGGTGGCCGTCATGCGGAGCCTCGGGGCCCCACGGAGGATCGTGACGCTGCTGGAAGGGGAAGGGTTGGTGAACGATGCCACCGCGCTCGTCGCCTACCGGATCGGGGTGGCCGCCGTGGTGACCGGCAGCTTCTCGGCCGGCCACGCGGCGCTTCAGTTCCTGATCACCGGCAGCGGCGGCGTGGCGGTGGGCCTGGGCGCGGGCTGGCTCATCGGGCAGGTCCGCCGCCGCACGCCCAAGTTCCCCATCGTAGAGAACACGATCTCGCTGCTGACACCGTTTCTGGCCTACCTCCCGGCCGACTGGCTGGGACTCTCCGGCATCCTCGCCGTCGTGGCCGTCGGCCTCTACCTCGGCCGGCAAGGGCCCCGCATCGTCAGCGCCGCCACCCGGGTGCAGGCGGAGTCGATGTGGACCATGATCCAATTCCTGCTGGAGAGCTTCATCTTCATGCTGGTGGGCCTGGAGCTGCCCTACGTGCTGCGCGCGCTCCGCTCGCACACGCTGGCCGAGCTGGTGGGGTACGGCGCGATAGTGGCGCTCACGGCCATCGTGGTGCGGCTGGTGTACACCTTCGTCGCCGTGCTGCTCCTGCGGATGAAGCGACGTCGCCGGGGCGAGCCCGCGGAGCCTTCCTGGCGCGAGGCCACCTTCGTCGGCTGGACGGCCATGCGGGGCGGCGACTCGCTGGTGATCGCGCTGGCGTTGCCCCTCCAGACCGCGGCCGGCCGGCCGTTCCCCGCCCGGGAGCTGATCATCTTTCTCACCTTCGCGGTCATCTTCGACACGCTGGTGCTGCAGGGACTCACCCTCAAGCCGCTGCTCCGGCGTCTCCGGCTGGAGGACGGGGGCGAGCTGGACGTGGAGGAGGCGCATGCCCGCCGGGTCGCGGCCGAGGTGGGACTCCAGCGGCTGGAGGCGGAGGGACGCCGGAACGGGGTCGAACCCGAGGTGGTCAGCTTCCTTCGCCGGAAGTACGCCGGCCGGGTCGACCGCTGGTCCGCCCGCGACCGCCACGTGCACGGGGCGGAGGACGCCGAGCACCGCGCGCTCGCGAACCGGGACGGAAGCGGCGCCGAGCGGGAAGCCACCGGCTACCGGCGCCTCCGGGCCGCCATGATCGACGCCGAACGCCGCGCGATTATCGACCTGAGAGACGAGGGGGTGATCGGCGACGAGGTGATGCGGCGGGTACAGCGGGACCTGGACCTGGAGACGATGCTGCTCGAATCGGGGGAGGACGACGCCCCCGAGTCACCCTACGACACCTCGTGACCGTCGCTCTCCTCCCCGCGGAACTCGAAATGCGCCTCCGAGAGGACCCGATTAGAACGGTCGCGGACCTCCTCACCAGCCCCGAGATGGCGGGCGACCAGACCGGCGAGATGAGCAGCCGAGGTCCACATGCGGACCGGAAGGTAGGGATAGAGCTCCGCAGAGCCTGGTCTAAGTGCAGCCTCACGGGCAGCTTGCATCATCTCCTCCTGACACGGGAACGCTGGGCATCTCGTGCGGCCTGACTGTCGCCGCTCTTGGGGCGATCCCGAGCTTGACCTATGGCCATAATGAGCTATATCCGCTGTGACTCAGCCCACCGAACTTTGTACCAACTGGGCGCCTCGCTGGGGTCTTGCAACGGCGCCACTTTGCCCGTATTTCATGGATCGACATCCCAACTCGAGGTCACTGTGGCCGAGCGTCCCGCTTCCGACCGTCCAATCACGATTTTGGTGGCCGAGGACGAGGATATCCTGCGCCACCTCGCGATCCGGCTTCTGGGGGATGAGGGCTACCGCACCCTCGAGGCGCAGGACGGCGGGGAGGCACTCCATC
>DATAOI010000060.1 GCA_036265815.1 Gemmatimonadales bacterium | reverse complement strand
GCGCCGATCTCGGCATCGACGCCTTGCTCACCTTCGGACGCCCGTGGGCCGACACCGCGACCGTGGCGCCGGGACGGATGGGACCGCCCGCGGCCACCTCCTGGAGCCTGCTCGGTATCGGCCTGCTGGCGGCGCTGGGTGGCCGTCGAGCCCGCCAGGCCGCCGCCATGGTGGGGCTCGCGACCATGGTGATCGCCTCGCTTGCGATCATCGGCTACCTCTTCGGCGCGAACCCCCTGTACACGGTGGCTCCGCTCACCGCCATCGCGCTGCAGACCGCGATCATCATCATGGCGGCCGGAGCGGGCCTGGTGTCGGCGCTGCCGGACACCGAACCGATGCGGACGCTGGTGGAGCCCAGCGCCGCGGGCCTGCTCGCGCGGCGCGCCCTCCCGTTCGTCCTCGTGGTGCCCGTAGCCCTGGGGCTGCTCATGATCCAGGGGCGGCAAGCCGAGTGGTTCGACCGCGGCATGGCGTACTCGCTGCTGGTGCTCGCGCTCATCATCGCAATGACCGCCGTCCTGTGGTGGTGCGTAGGCGCGGTCTGGGCGCACGAGCGGGCGTTGGTTGACGCCAACCGGACCGTCCGCGAGAACGAGGTCCGGTTCCGCCAGATCGCGAAGATGGAAGCGATCGGGCGGCTCGCGGGAGGCGTCGCCCACGACTTCAACAACCAGCTCAACGCGGTGATGGGATTCGCCGGCTTCGCGGCGCGGGACCCGGGAATCGGCGAGCGGGCTCGGCACGACCTCGAGGAGGTCCTCAAGGCCACCGATCGCATGGCCGGTCTCACCCGCCAGCTCCTGGCGTTCAGCCGCCAGCAGGTGCTCCAGCCCGAGACGCTGCAGCTCAACGCGGCGGTGCTGGACGGCACCTCGCTGCTGCAGCGCCTCATCGGGAGCCACATCGAGACGCGGCTGGACCTCACGGCCGATCCCACCTGGGTGCGGGTGGACCGCGCGCAGCTGTTGCAGGTGTTGATGAATCTGGCGATCAACGCGCGGGACGCGATGCCGAAGGGCGGCCGCCTCAGCATTCGCACCGGCCGGCTGGAGGTCCCCGCGGGGGAGCGGCCAGGTGAGACGGGCGACGGGGTGGCCCCCGGCGTGTACGTGCTGCTGGCGGTGGGCGACAACGGCGCCGGCATCCGGCCCGAGCATCTGCCCCATATCTTCGAGCCCTTCTTCACGACCAAGGAGCAAGGCCAGGGCACCGGGCTCGGACTCGCCACGGTACACGGGATCGTCACCCAGTCGCAGGGGCAGATCCGGGTGGAGAGCCGCGCGGGCGAGGGGAGCGAGTTCACCGTCCTCTTCCCTGCCGTGGCCGACACGTCGGGCACGACGGAGGTGACCGACGGCGGGCGGACCGACGGTCGGCGGGGGGCGACGCGGCGGCCGGGGCGACTCTTGGTGGTGGACGACGAGGATTCGGTGCGCAGGGTGGTGAGCCGGACGTTGGAGGAGGAAGGCTACGAGGTCAGGCAGGCGCGGAACGGGCGGGAGGCGCTCGAGTGCCTGGCCAGGAACGGCGGAGTGGACGTGGTGCTCACCGACGTCGTCATGCCGGAGCTGGGCGGCCGAGAGCTGGTCGAGCGCCTGGCGGTGGAGTACCCGGGCCTGCCGGTGATCTGGATGTCGGGGCATCCCCACGACACCACCTTCGCCGACGGCGGCCCCGCCGGCGCGCGCCCGTTCCTGCAGAAGCCGATTTCAACGGACGTGCTGGTGCGGACGGTGGAGGGGTTGCTGGCGCGGCGTAGGCCGGACTTCGCGGAGGAAGAGCTTCCGGAACGAAGATGACGGTAGCCAGGTGGCTCCGCGGGAGGAACGGCTCGCGAATATCGGTTCGGGCAGCACCGACGTGCAGATCATCGACGACGAGCGTGAGATCACGGTCCGGCTGTTCGGGGACATGGCAATCGTGCAGAACCTCTCGACCCTGCACGGTAGCTTCGGCGGGGTGCCGACGGATACGGACCTGCGGGGAGCGTTCGTGTGCGTGCGGAGGGGGGGGTGGAAGTTGGCGACCAATCAGCTCACGGCGGTCGGGTCCTGACCGCGGCAAAGGGACATGACGATCAAGAGAATGGACCACGTCAGCGTCGTCGTCGACGACCTTGCACCCGCTATCGCTTTCTTCACCACCCTCGGAATGGCGCTGGAAGGCAAGACGCCGGTCGAGGGCCCGTGGGTGGATCGCATCAACGGGCTCGAAAGTGTCCAAGTCGACATCGTCATGATGCGGACCCCAGATGGGCACGGGCGGCTTGAGCTGACGAAGTTTCGCAATCCAAAACTGGTCGAGATCGAACCGGCGATCGCACCGCCGAACACGCTGGGCCTCCGGAGCGTCATGTTTACCGTCGAAAGCGTCGACGACACTGTCGCTCGCCTGCGCGCCAACGGCGCCGAACTGGTCGGCGAGGTCGTCCAGTACAAGGACAAGTACCGGCTCTGCTACATGCGAGGCCCTGCGGGCATCATCGTCGCGCTGGCCGAGGAACTCTTCTGAGGCGTTCACCCCCTTCCGGGGAAACCGTCCACAACGCGTTCCCCGACCGGAACTTCCAGGACCCGGCGCCGGGCGCTTTCACGAAACCTTCAGGAGCCGGCTCCAGTAGTGGAACAGGAGCGCTCCAGCCCCAATAGACTCCTCCCCGTTCAAGCCCGGCGAGATCGCGAGGCTCTATGCATCAACCCCACACTGCGGAGCTGGGCATGGTCAGGACCAGGGCCATCGGCGGCTTCCGCCTCACCGAGTTCGCCCAGCCGCCGCACCGGCGGCTCCCCTGGCATGAGCATCACGCGGCCAGCATCTGCTTCGTGGTCGCCGGCTCGTACGCCGAGCGGCTGCGAAGCGTGGCGCGGGAGTGTCCGCCGCAGTCCGTCATGTTCAAGCCGGCCGCCGAACGACACGCCGACGAGTTCGGAAGTGACGGCGGCACTTGCCTGCTGATCGAGATCGCCCCCGGCCGGCTCGAGACCATCGAGCCCTATGCCGACATCACCACCCGACCGGGTCTGTTCCGCACGGCCACGCTCGCGGGGCTGGGCCAGCGCATCTACCGGGAATTCACCGACGGAGACGGCCTCTCGCCGCTCGCGGTGGAGGGCCTGATCCTGGAGCTGCTGGTCGAAGCGTCGCGAGCCGCCGGCGGCGAATCCACCGGAGCCCGACCCGCGTGGCTGGCCCGGGCCCGCGACCTGATCCACGAGAGCCTCGACCAGCCGCTCACCCTGTCGTCCATCGCGCGGCAGGTCGGGATCCACCCCGCCCACCTGGCGCGGAGCTTCCGGGCCCAGTACCACCGATCCACCGGCGACTACATCCGCCGGCTTCGGATCGAGCGCGCCGCGCGGGAGTTGGCCGACGGCAGCGCCTCGATCGCGGAGATCAGCGTCCGGTCGGGCTTCTGCGATCAGAGTCATTTTTCCCGGGTGTTCCGGAAGCACACGGGTATGACCCCCGCCGCGTTCCGCGCCACCACCAGACGTCACTCCCGTACCAGCGCGCAGCCCCCGTTCTAGAACCGCCTAGTCGAGGGAGGTAGACTCGACCGGGATGAGGCCGCGCACCTACCTGACCGCCCTTCTCCTGGCCGTGAGCCCGCTCCCGCTCCACGGCCAGGCCGCGCGGAACGGCGAGCACGAATTCGACTTCGAGATCGGGAACTGGAAGACCCACATCTCCCGGCTGGAGCGCCCGCTGTCCGGCAGCACCAAGTGGACCGCCTACGACGGGACCTCGTTGGTCCGGAAGCTTTGGAATGGCCGCGCCAACACCGTCGAGCTGGAGGTGGACGGGCCGGACGGCCGGCACATCCAGGGGTTGTCGCTCCGGCTGTACAATCCCCGCTCGGGTCAGTGGAGCCTCAATTACGTCAGCTCGGCGAGCGGCACCCTGGGCGTCCCCACGGTCGGCAGGTTTGAGAATGGGCGGGGCGAGTTCTACGACCAGGAAGAGTTCGACGGCCGGATGATCCTGGTGCGGAACGTCTGGAAGGACATCACGCCCGGCTCGTGCCGCTTCGAGCAATCGTTCTCGGACGACGGGGGCAAGACCTGGGAACTCAACTGGATCGCGACCGACACTAGGATCCGGGAGGAACCGGCCCCGCCGACCAATGACGCGCCGCACGATTTCGACTTCGAGATCGGAACCTGGACGGTCCGGAACTCCCGGCTGCTGCACCCGCTCACCGACTCGGCGAGCTGGATCCACTTCGACGGCACGTCGGTGGCCCGAAAGCTGTGGAACGGCCGCGGCGTCCTTCTCGAGCTGGCCTCGAATCCACCGTCCGGCCACAGTGAAGGCCTGATCCTCAGGACCTACAATCCCCAGGCGCGTCAGTGGAACGTGTCGTTCGCCGGCAGCGGAGGGGGGGTGATGACCCCACCGGCGATCGGCGGGTTCCGCGGGGGACGGGGCGAGTTCTACGACATGGAGCAGCTCGACGACGGCCGCACCGTTCTCGCCCGGAGCGTGCTGTCCGATATCACGCCGACGTCCTACCGCCTGGAACAGGCGTATTCCGCCGATGGCGGGAAGACCTGGCAGGTCGCGTGGACCTCGCAGCATACGCGGGTGCATCGCTGACCTCGGCGACCGATGCCCCCGGCCGGCAACCCTATCGATTGAGCACCGCCGCCGCGATTGCCGCGACCACGAGGAAGATTGCGCACGCGATCCACACCCGCATCTCGGCCCGCTCCGCCGCCGGACTCGGCTGCCACAGTCGGTCCCGGTTCAACGCCGTGAACGCCTCGGCGAACGGCGCGTCGCGGATGGCATAGACGCGGCGTTGGGCGCGGTCGAGTAGGTCGGACACGTCGGGGCTGAAGTCGAAGGCGAGGGTGACGCTGGTCTGCTTCGGTACCATGCAGTTGCGAGTGTCCCACCAGGCATACGCCAGCAGACCCGCGCCGGAGAGTCCGAACAGGAGCGCAAGGCCGCGCTCGAAGACGCCGGTCGCGTCGCCCGGGTGGGTCGGAGGCTCGATCGTGGTGAGCAGATAGACGGCGAAGCCGAGCGGAAACACCGCCGGAAAGAACCGGATGAGCATGCCGCCGAGACGCCGACGCCAGCGCGACGCCAGCGACTCGCGCTCGCGCGCGTCCTGCGCGATGCAGGCGCGACAGTACGGCACCCGCGCGGTGTCGATGCGGTAGCCCAGATATCGTCTCGAGAAGGCGCGGCGCTGATAGCCCGCACTCCGGCCGAACACCTTGCGGACGGGCAACCGCTCGGTCGTCGCGGCACCGCAGTTTGCGCAGCGGTCGGGGAATCCGAGCGAGCGGAGCGTCCCCGTGAGCTCGACCCGGTTGGGGTGCTGCGCGACCAGGCCGTCGAGGCGGTCCACCGGCGCCGTGGCGCTCATGCGGCCGCCGCCGCACGGCGCCGCCCGCGCAGGCGCCAGGCCAGCCCCGCTGCGACACCGATCCCGGCCCAGGCAAGCACGAGAAAGAGAAAGTGGAACCGGTTCCGCTGGCGGAACGTGCGAGTGGCATCGACCAGCATCGCCTGGCGAGGCGCAGCCGGTGGATATCGCACCCTCACCACGGCGCCGGGGGCGAGCGCTAACACCGAGGCCGCGTCCACCACGTCCACCGCCAGCACCGAGTCAAGCTCCCCGGCGGGAGCGAACCGCAGCTGCACGACGTCGTAGGGCACGCTCAGCCGCTCTGGATGCGAGTTGATGCTGTTCATATTGCGGTACCCGGAAGGGCGGGGGCTATTCTCCACCAGTGAAACACCGGTTACGCGCGCCGTCGTCTCAGTGCCGGCGGCTGTCCTGGGCGGCCGTACCGGAAAGAGGAACGCCAGGGCGAGGCCAAGCCATGCGGCCCCGGTCGCGAGCACGACGAACGAGGCGATACGTGCGGCGAGCACGAACGCGACGAAGCCGCTCACGCACCAGTCGACCAGCGGGTCCGAGCCGAGCTCGCGGGCCGCCTGCCATACGGCGTCGCGCGTAGAGTGGCTCGCGAGCCGGGCATAGATCGGGCAGCAGGGCACGTACCGCACGGTGACCGGGTCACCCGGGTGGATCCGGTCGAACTCCGCCGAGTCCGCCCAGACGGACGGACGAAAACCTGATCTGAGCTCCGGGACCTCGAGGACGAGGGACCGCCGCAGGTACCAACCACCGGTCGGATCATGCTCGATCCCGATCGTCTCGTCCTTGCGGGTGACGGTCCCGACGGCCGTCTCGCCATGTGTGTCGAGCCAGAGCGAGGCGCCGATTATCGGCAGCGCGATGAGCGCGGCGGTCAGCACTACCCGGACGAGTGCCCGCATCCTTCAGGGCAGGTATGCCTGGTTGACGGTGCCGCCGCTCAAACCGGCAACGACATAAAACGCACCGCTGATCGCTCCGCCTGCGACGAACGAGCGCGCGGCCAGCATGTAGTTCGGCTTACGCCACGTATTGGTCGCCGGGTCGTACACCTCGATCGCTATCGACTTGTTCAGCGCGGCGTCCTGCCCGCCGGCGACGTACAGCTTGCCGTTGATCACCCCGGACGTCCCGCTGGCGTGGTAGCCAAGCGGCGCCGCAAGGGACGCCCAGCTGTTGGTGGCCGGGTCGTAGCGGTCGAAACGCCTGACGTATCCTCCCGCGCCGGCAGCCGTCAGCACATAGAGCTTGCCGCCGATCGCTGCGCTGACGCCGAGGCCCCCGGCCACCGGCATCGCGGCCTTGGTCGTCCAGCTATTGGTCGAGGAGTTGTAGGCGTAGAGGGTGTTGGGGTAGCTGCTGCCATGGCGGCCGCCGGGCAGATAAAGTACGCCGTTGATGACCGCGGCTCCGTCGGCGTCCGAGACGGCCTGCGGCAGTGACGCGCGGCTGGCCCATTTGTCCGTACTCGGAGTGTACGACTGGTTGGTGGTGAGCGGCGCCAGGGTGGTGGCCGAGATGCCGCCAACGACGTAGAGCTTGCTCCCGATCACCGCGAACATGGGGCCGACCATCGCCATCGGTAGCGGAGCCTTGGTCACCCAGATGTTGCCCTGGGTATACGACTGGTTGGTGGCCAGCCTGCTGGTGGAATTGACTCCGCCTACGGCGTACAGCTTCTTCCCGACCGGCGCGGCGCCGAAGTGAGCACGGACCGTGCTCGACGCCGACACGGTGTGCCAGGTGTTGCTCCCCGGGTCATAGGCCGCGCCTGCCGGCCCTGAGCGCGGCTGAAGCATGAAGGCCTTACTGGTCCAGGTGTCCGTCGCGGGATCGTACACGTCGAGCCGGGCGTTCGTCGGCGTAAAGGCATCCTCACCACCGGCGAGGTAGAGCTTGCCGCCGATCACGCCGACGGCGCCTTCGTCGCCCAGGTGTTGGTGGACGGATTGTAGGCGTAGGTGGTGGTGGTGGCGCCGTTCGAGCTCAATCCGCCGGCAACGTAGAGTACCCCATTGATCGTCCCGCTGCCGTTAAGAGCGCTCCGCCCCTGAGGGAGCGAGGCCTTCGCGGTCCACGTGTTGCTGCCCGGAGTGTAGGCCTCGACCTTCGTAAGGTTTCCGCCGCTCCCGCTTCCTCCGATCACATACACGATTCCGTTCACGACCCCGACCGTAAGTCCATCGCGTGCGGTGGGCATCGCGGCCTTGGTGGCCCATACGTTGGTGGTCGCAGTGGCCGCCATCGGGACACCCGGGTCGACGGGGGCTTGCTCCGGAGGCTCCGGGCCCAAGGTGTCGGGCTCCGCGCACGCTACGGTGACGATCAGCAACCATCCCCAACGCCTTCCCATTGACATTGCAGGCTCCCTTCGATTCGGACGCCATCCTCGGTCTCGCCACGGAACGTGGCGTTGAGCCCATGTCAGCGGCTCACTTCACCCGCGGCAGCACCAGCTTGGCCAGGTGCTCGAGCCTCGGCCGCGTCGCTTCGATCGGCTCGTTGGCCTGCGCATCCATGCTGAACGTCACGATCCGCGGGCCGGCATAGACGGCGAGAAAGCCACGCTCCCGGTACTTGTCGCCCGGGTAGATGGTCGTAAAGAACGCGCGCTCCCCGAGCCCGGCGACCGGCAGCCGTGGTTGCTTACCGGCCTCCATCTCCCCGAGCACATAGTCGAGCTGCTTCTCCGGCGGCTTGGTCTGGAACAGATCGATCGAGCCGCCCGAGTAGTCGCAGTGCGGTCCCCAGGACATGTCGGTCGCCACCGGATCGGAGGAGAGGTCGGGCCCGCTGGGGTCGGCCCCGTACGCCTGCTCGAATTCGGCGGTGGTGGCCAGCTCGCAGACGTTCTTCCCCGACGCGCGTTGACCTGCCGGGGCCGTCTGCATCACCAGCTTCAGAATGCGCACCATCGCATCCTTCTGGTCCCCAATGCTGGAGAGGGGGCCGCTGTGGAGCGTGACATGGTACACGTGACCGCCACCGGCCGCGGCGGCCTCGCCCCCGTCGCCGCCGTACGCCCACCCTCCGGATCCGACATCGATCCGTTCGGCCTCGGCATCCTGGCCGTTCATGACCTTCGCCGATTGCTTTACCCTGCCGAACACACCCTCGGCCAGCGAGGCGGGCTCGCCGGTGAGCTCGATGAAGGTGCCCCGGTAGCGACCGGTCATCTCGTACCCGCAGTTGAAGCTGTCCTGGCTCCCGGCTGAGGCCTTCAGAGTGACGGGGAAGCCAGCCGCTGTGCTCACGTCTTTGAACGAGGGGCAGTAGGACGGTGTCCGGCCCGAGCTGGCCGTCGCGGACGTCGCCTGGCCCGCTGCGTCGTCCCGGCAGCCCCCGAAACCGACCATTCCGAGCGCGGTGATCAGCACGAGTCCGAGGGACCGAAATGTGGAACGCATACGCTCCTCCTGAACGTCGTTTGGTCGAGTGGCGGAGGTCACAACCGTCCGACGGCGATGCGCGCCAGCCGCACCGCACCGTCGAACCCGGTCGAGGAGACGAGAAAGCCCAGCTCGAGGGCGCGATCGCCCTTGAGGAAGTAGAGCTGGCCGGTCGCGGGATCACCGGCCGCGTCTTCCCAGGGTCCGGTATCGAGGGTGTCGGCCGCGTCGTCGTGCAGGACCGGCGCGACCCGCTCGATGAGGCCGCCGACCCCCTTCATCGCGTCGAAGGCCGTGCCGCCGTACTCCCAGGTCGGCGTGAGGACCAGCGCGTGGTGGCCGGCCGTGAAGTACGAGCAGCTCTTGCCCTGCGCCATCGCCAGCGGGGTCTCCTCGTCGGAGCGGTACGGCGGCACCACCAGCTTGCCGAGCACCGCCTCGACCTCCTCCACCTTGAGGAGGATGCAGGGATCCGGACCGACGGCATTGGCGGGCCGTTCCGACGGGAACGGGAGGTCGGGAATCGCGTCGCGGATGCGGTTGGCGATCGCGACGGTCTGCTCGCGGCTTACTTCGGCCGCGTGGACCTTCACGTCCACCGCGAGGTGGCCCACGCGGCCGAAGAACGCCCGTGAGGTGGTGTCGATCGAGTTGTCCCAGCCCGGAAGCAGGACCGGGGGCAACGAAGCGCGGCGCTCGGCTTCCTTGCACCACGGCTGGGCCTTCGAGGCGGAGTCGCCGCACATCATCTGTCCCATGTTCGCGAACGCCGCGGCCAGCCCGCGCGACCCGGCCGGATCGGTGTAGACCCGGACGTCCACGATCACGCCGCTGGTGTCGGGCTCGAGCGGAGGGAGGTCCGTTTTGCCCAACCGGTCCCCGAGCTTCCGACGGAGCTCGAGCAAGTCGGCATTCCGGCGGGCGGTCGCCGTGTCCAGCGGCAGCGGGTAGACGCAGCCGTCGTCGGTCGGGTAGGGAACGCCGGTGAGCGGGCCGACGATCTTGGCGACCTCGGCGGCGGAGATCCAGCCGCACGCGTCGGTCGGGCGAGTAACGGTGCGCACGACAGTCGCCGAGCCGGCGGGGCTCCGGTCGGGGTTGCCGCTGCGAGCTCCTTCGGCAGTGGCAGTGGTGGTGGACGCGTTGCCGGCGGCTGCCGCGGATGCCGGACTGGCGCCGCGGTCACACGCCGCCAGCAGGGCGAGCCCGGCGAGCGGCAGCAGGCGATGGATGGGGGCCGGCATGGTCAACCCGCCTTCCGCAGCTTCGGAACGGCCGCCTTGGCGAATGCGGTCAGGGTCGGTAGGACCGATTCGGACTTCGCGAGCGGCGTGTCGGCCTCTCTGTAAACGATCACCCGCCAGTGGCCGACCCGCGCGTAGAGACTCCCGCCCGGGTTCTCCTTGGGGTCTTCCACGAAGAACGCGTCGTCGCCGAGCCCGGGGACGGCCCGCGCCTGCTTGCCGTGGTCGAGCATCTGCTTGAGCGCCAGTCCCTTCGGTTCTTTGGGACTGACGTTGGACCAGAGGATGACCGAGCCCTTGGGGCTGGCTTGCTGCCAGTAGCAGGTCGAGACGGGATCGCCCGGCTTGTAGCTGCCCGGGGAGGGGGCTCCCGGATCACGGTTCCCGGAGAGGGTCTTGATCTCCTCGCGCGTCAGGACCGAACACGCGTCCATCACGGGAACCTGAGCGGACAGCACCGCTCCCGGGGCGCAGGTGCAGGCGGTCGCGATGGCGGAGTGCAGGGCTGCCTTCTTCCACATAGAAGCCTCCGAAGTGCGCATTACGAGAGCTCGACAGAGAGTCATCGTGAGCAGTCGCGGACCAGCTCCACCCGCCGGTTGCGCGCACGGCCCTCGATGGTGGCATTGGACTCCCGCGGGTGTTTCGCGCCGTAGCCAACCGCGCCCCAGGCGTGCGTGTCGAGACCGTGCCGCTCGGCCAGACGCGCGCGGACCGCCTCGGCCCGGCGCCGGGAGAGCACGTCGTTGGCCGCCGCGGTGCCGACGCTGTCGGTGTGCCCTTCGACCGTGAACTTCCAGTCGCGGTGTGCAGTGAGAACGCGCGCCACCTCGGCGAGCGCGCGGTCGGAGATCGGGTCGATGATCGCGGTGCCGAACGCGAAGTACACGCCGGGCATCTCCAGCCGGCACTGCGCCTGGAGCTCCTGATCCAGGACCTTCGCTCCCGTGAGGTCTCCGTCGGTCCCGTGCAGCTCCGTGGGCAGATCGGCGCGCACCATCTGGAAGACGTCGCCCTGGAGCACGGACTTGAGCAGCAGTGGGTGGGCGCTGTCGGCCAGGACCCAGAGGTCCCATTCGGTCCGGCGCAGCCCATCGGCAAAGCTCCCCTTGAGCCGCAGCGCCGGCAGCTCGGCTCGGGTGCCGTTGACGAGCAGGGGAAAGGGCTCGGGCCGGGGCGAGACTCGGGTCAGGCTCCCTTTGTAGCGCGCCCGCGGAGGGGCGAGCAGCCCGCTCAGGGGCGTCGCGCTCGCGGTCATGTCGCGGGCCTCGAGCGGCGTCACGATCATGCTGAATGGGGCGGTCCCGGTATCGCGCAGCGCCCGGTACACGGCGGAGGAGATCGAGAGGGCGGTAAAGCCCGGGCGCACCTGCTCGTCCTTGCCGAAGATGTCATCGAAGCGCGGCGCGCCGGCCAGGTCATTGGCACGGACGAAGCGCTTGCGGAAGCCAGCGGTGGTATCGCCCTCGGGCGTGATCGTCCGCTCGTGCCAGGCGTAGTGGACCCCGGTGCTGTCCGCGCTCTTGATCTCGAGGACGTCCTCGCGTTCGCCGAGGGGAGAGTGCAGGACCGAGCCGAGCACGAGGCCCTCGACCAGCGGGATCCGCGGAGCGCCATCCTGCGCCAGCGCGCCCGCGCTCGGGCGTGCGCCCACCAGCGCCGCGACGAGAACCCAGCGTCCCGCAGTCACCGGCACTCCACGCTGCCTTCCATCCGCACGCCATCTGCGGTCTCGCCGCTGAAGGTCGCACTGAGCTTGTCGCCGGTACGCTTCACCGTCGCCCGCCCCGTGCCGGTCTGCTTGCGGCCGAGTTCCGGGTTGTTATCGAGCGCGGGCGGGATCGTGTAGACCCTGTAGTCGATCTCGGTGGCGGGTGTGCCCCACTTGGTGAACGTGACGCCGAGCGAGACCGCGTCGGGCTTCGGGTTCCGCATCCTCGGCGTGGCGAGCCAGAGGTGCGAGAGGTAGGGCGGACCCTTGCGCCAGCCATGCGGCGGGTCCGCCACGAACTCGGCGCCGAAGCCGTGGTCGTCGGCGCCGGAATCGAAGGTCTTGCAGATGGGAGAGCCGCTCATCTCGTAGGTGCCGGCCTGAGGTCCGCCGGTGAGGGTGAAGCGGGCCTTAGGAGACTGGGCGTCGAGCCTGGCCGCCAGAAGGAAGGCGACAACCAAGGGTCCGGCGGATCGAATGAAGCTTCGCATCAGTGAATCTCCTGTTCGAGGGCGTGCTCAGTCATTTGCCGGTCAGCACACCACCGAAACCCATCTCGAGGGTCTCGGTCGCCCATTCCTTGTCGAAATCCGGGATCGTCTTGTCGATCTCGGACAGGGTCTTGGCATCCTGGGAGATGATCTTCTCCAGATCCGGAAGAGTTCCTTTGAGGTCCGAAGCCTGAGCCGTACCGGGGGGCGCCAGGCGGCCAGCCTCGCGGCGAGCCTCGATCAGGGTCTCAAACGCTTCGTTCGCTTCACCCATGGATCGGCGACTCGCCTCCGCCAGCTGGTCGGCATAGCGCATATCAGGGTAGGCCGACTTGGTGTAATTGGACCATTTCATGAACGCCTTCATGTGACTCCTCTGCGCATCCTTATAGGCTTCCTCCGCCAGGCGTACGAATTTGGGCGCCGGTCCGAGTTCCTTCGGCAGGTTCTTGCCGAGGCGCGCGAGGTTCTCAGAGAGCATCTTCTTTCTGAGGGCCGCGACGTTCTCGGCGAGCCAGTGCCTTTCAGCGGCCACGGCCTCCCTCCTTGCGATATAGGCCCGCATCTTCATCACCTGACGCACCTTCAGGATGATCGGCAAGGTGGCCAGCACGCCGGACGCAATAGCCATGTAGGTGCAGTTGCGATGGTTCGCTGCGGCAACCGACTTCGGATTCTGGTACTCGACCGCTCCCATCCACGTCAGCTTGCCTTGGGCCTGCAGGGCAACGATGCCGCCCTTGATCTCGTTGATCCCCAGCTCGAGGCCCTGACACATGGCGTAATCGAACGCGAACTGCTCCGAGCCGGTGATCAAGGCCGAGCGGAGAAGCTGGGCATACTCCTGGCACTGCCCCCAGCCGCTCCCGACCACCCCTCGCGTCACTCCCGTCCGCGGGTCCACCCGCCACCAGCCGATGTATCGCTCAGGCCCCACCGGCGCCGTCGGCGTGACTACGACGAAGCCCGAGTCGAGATCCTGCGCGATCCGTACACGTGCATCGGGCGGGAGCTGTAGCGAGCCGAGGTCCGCGCGGCGGTCGGAGGTGAGCGCGCCCCAGCTTTGGGCTGTCTGATATGCCTCGCCCGTGTTGAGCACCTGCTTGCCCGACCACCAGAAGGCCTCCGCGTTGGTATCGAACACGCCCTGGCGCAGCCGGATCTCGAGCGCGTCGGCCTCCATGAGCGGCACCCCCAGCTCGCCCGCGACCACCTCGATCGCGCCGCGGATCCCAAATCCGTCGCCGAATGCCGCTGGATGCCGGTGGCTGGTGAGGAGATCGAGTCGATCCACGTACACGCGATCCCACACCGGGCTCCACTCGAGGCGGGCCGCGGCCAGTGAGTAGAGCGGACTCAGGGTCGGAGCCGACTGGGCGATCAGGGTATCGGGGTCGGGCAGGTGCGCGCTGTCGGCCGCGACGAGCGAGCGCAGGACCTGCGCGTTGGCGACCACGCTTCGCGCCGCTAGGTGGGTGATGTATTCGGGGGCAAGCCGCGCCGTGACGGGAAGGATCTCGGTGCGGATCATGAGTGAGAGGCTGCGCGTGAGCCGCGCGGCGTCGCTCAGCGCGAGCTGGGCCGGTGCCCCGGCCGCCCGCGCCGCGGGGCCGATGAGATCAAACACTGCCCGGCGCACCACGCGGCGAGGCTCGCCCGGCTCGCGCAGCTCGAACTCGATCCACGCGGCTGTGAGCTCCGGGGGGGCCCCCGACGCCGTCGAAGGCTCCCGCCCGATCGTCGCGATGGCGCCGCCCAGCCCACCCAGACCGGCACCACCAGGGGGCCGGTGTTCGCCGCCGTCGTCGTACAGCGCTCCCTGGGCCAGCGCGCTGTCGCCCGCGAGAAGGGCAATGCCCCAGGCGCGCTGATCGAGCGCGGCCCCGCGGAGCCCGAACTTCGAGCGGGGATCGGGGTGGAGCTGCGCCGGCCAGTGGCCGGGCCAACCTTGGAGCACGATCGCCCGGCCATACAGATCCGCCGGCCGGAGGGTGTCCTCGAGGGCTACGTGCTCGGTGAGCTTGCCGGCGCTCCACCTTTCGCCGACGACGCGGATCGTGAGCTCATGCTCGAGCGATCCCGAGATGGCGGTCGGTGCGAGGGTTTCCGTTGCGGGGATGACTTGAGCAGTGCTCGAGTCCGCCACGCCTGCGAGCAGATCGAGATCGATCCACAGCTCGCCGTCCTGCCGCTGCACCCACCAGTGATCCTGCAGCGCGGTCAGCGCCCGCTCGTATCGCCACTGCCACTCCGCCAACGGGTCTCCCCCGCCGACCTGCGCCAGGAGACGCCGACTCTGGTCGGACACACGCCCGTCGAGCTCGGCGGCGAAACGGGTCACCGCGCTGTCCTGAGTCCCGAGTCCTCGCTCGAGTGCCTCGCCGTCGAGGCGATACTTCGCCGCCGTGGCGCGCAGCGTCCCGCTCGCCAGCGGCGGGACGCGGACGCCGACCGAATCGAGCGCGGGTCTGGCGATCACCAGGGCCGGAAGCAGCGCGGCGGCCCGCTCGCGCGGAAGCTGACCGTGGGCCAGACGCACGGTCTGCCCTGCCCCCTCGAGCAGCGCGGCGAGCAGCAGCGCCCGGTCGAGGTCGTTGCCCTGCCGGTCCATCAGAACGCCGACCGGCCCCCGCAGACGGCCGAGATACGGGATCCAGTCGGTGCTGTCGCGCACCCACGCGAACAGCTTGTCGGGCTCCCGTCCGACGGTCCTCACCACGTAGGCTGGATCCCACCGGTCACGCCGCGCGAGGCTGTCGCCGTCCTGAATGGCGCGGAGGCTGCCGTCGAGCCGAGCAAGGCGGGCCTCGCGCGAAGGGCCGCTCGAGTCGACAGGCCGGGGCACTTCCGTCGCGTGCGACCCGGTCGCGGCCTGCTGATCGGGCCGCCGGGCAACGCGCAGCCCGATGGCCACGAGCAGCAGTGCCGGCACGGCGATGGCCGCGAGGACCCGTCGTCTCATCGTCAGCGTCCCGGCTTCTGTACCGCCGCCACGATGGCTTCGGACTGCTGCTGCACCAGCGGGCCCAGCAGGTCTTCGCCATCCGAGCTCGCCTTGCGCTTGTCCGAGTGCTCGGCCAGCACCGTCCCCCTTGCGTCCTCCAGCCGATAGCTCACGGTCATCTCGTCCTTGTTCCGCACCGACGTCGCATAGTCGTAGGCCGCGGTGCCGGCAGCACCGTACGCGGCGCTCGCCGCGACGCGTCCCGCCACCGATCCGGCCGACGAGCCCAC